>NZ_DATBMI010000197.1:0-12116 GCF_036554925.1 Pedococcus sp. | reverse complement strand
ACGAAGTAGTGCGAGATGTAGCCCTTGTCGAAGCGCATGCCCTCGGTGAGCTCGAGCTCGAGGCCGAAGGTGTTGGACTCCTCGACGGTGATGACGCCTTCCTTGCCGACCTTGTCCATGGCCTCGGCGATCATCTCGCCGATCTGGGGGTCAGCGGCGGAGATCGAGGCGGTGGAGGCGATCTGCTCCTTGGTCTCGACGTCCTTGGCCATCTCGAGCAGCTGCGAGGAGACGGCGTCGGTGGCCTTCTCGATGCCGCGCTTGAGGGCCATCGGGTTGGCGCCGGCCGCGACGTTGCGCAGGCCCTCCTTGACGAGGGCCTGGGCGAGCACGGTGGCGGTGGTGGTGCCGTCGCCCGCGACGTCGTCCGTCTTCTTGGCGACCTCCTTGACGAGCTCGGCGCCGATCTTCTCGTACGGGTCGTCGAGCTCGATCTCCTTGGCGATCGAGACACCGTCGTTGGTGATCGTGGGGGCGCCCCACTTCTTCTCCAGGACGACGTTGCGGCCCTTCGGGCCGAGGGTGACCTTCACGGCGTCGGCAAGGGTGTTCATGCCCCGCTCGAGACCGCGGCGAGCCTCTTCATCAAAAGCGATGATCTTGGCCATTCGGGTGGTTCCTCCCACGCGAATCGTGTGCGGCGGCCTCGCGGTGCCCGCGACGGACGACCCGGTTCCCGTGGCTCACGTCGCACACGTTCCCCGGACCTCACGTTGAGGCCATGATTGTCACTCTCAGGCTGAGAGTGCTAACGCTCATTATTGGCACTCTCCACCGGAGAGTGCAAACGACCCCGAGCACCGTATGCCGCCCGCTCGCCTCCCCGGCCCCGCTCCCCTCCCCCGCAGTCCGCGGCCCTCCCGTCCCGCCGCGACGCATTCGCGACATTTCGGCCCGCAAACGCCTCCCGGGCTGCCAGCATCTGTCCATGACCGCAGCCGTTCCGCTCGAGCACGACCGCGAGTGGTACCCGCATCTCACGCCCTGCCCCGCGTGCGGGGCCGCGCTGCCCACCGGCGACTCCTTCACCACCTGGTGCCACGACTGCGACTGGAACGTGAACGGCGGCAACCCCGTGGAGCCGCGGCAGCACACGCTGCTGTCGGGCTGGCGCCGGCGCATCACCGACTGGGCCGCCACACGGGTGTACGCGGGGCTGGCGCAGCGCCCGGAGGCCGTGACGGCAGGGCGTGCCCACCGTCTCGCGGTGACCCTCGCCGTCGCGGTGCTCGTGGGGGTGGGGCTGCTGCTGGCGGCCGCGATCGCCTTCGCCCTCTCCCTCCAGGGCGTCCCCCGGGTGGTGGCGCTGGCCCTGCTGGCCCTCACGGTCTGGTTCTTCCTCCCAGGCCGCGGCCGCCCCGACCCCCGCTGCCTCACAGTCGACCCGGTGCAGGCGCCGGAGCTGCACGAAGCGGTCGCGCGGCTTGCGGACACACTCGGTGCGCAGCCTCCGGACGCCATCCGCGTGGACACGTCGTACAACCTCGCCGTCCTGACCCACGGCGCGTTCTCCCGGCCCGTCCTCGTGGTCGGGCTGCCGCTGTGGACAGCCATGGCCCCGGAGCAGCGCCTGGCCGTCATCAGCCACGAGCTCGGCCACCTCAAGCGTCGGGACCTGAGGACCCGTCGCCTCATCGGTCTCGCCCAGGACCTGATGTGGGGCACCGCCGACCTGCTGTGGCCCCGCCGGACGTCCGAGGACGGCGGCACGGGGGCAGAGCTGCTCGTCCTGGCCACCGGCGCGATGCAGCGCGTGGCTGCCCTTCCCTTCATCGGCGTCGCCCTGGTGCTCGATCGGGCTGACGCCTCGGCACGGCAGGAGGCGGAGTACCTGGCCGACCGCTTGGCTGCGCGCCTCGCCGGGACGAGCGCAGCCGTGTCGGCACTGGCCTCCGTCCTGGGCCCGGAGCCCGGGCAGGTGGCGGCGTCGGCCGCCATGCGGCGGGGCGAGGACCCGTGGCAGCCGCTGCGGGAGGTCCGCGGCCGGCCGCAGCGGGAGATCCGGCGGCTGGCCCGGGTGGGTGAGCTCGTGGGCCATCGCTCCGACGACTCGCACCCCCCGACGCACCTGCGCATCCGCCTGCTCGAGGAGTGCGGACCCGTCACGGGCCGGGCTCCCGGCATCGATGCCGCCACCTGGGCCGCCATCGACAGGGAGCTCGAGCCGTTCCGGCGCGAGCTCACCCCGCAGTTCGTCGATGACCTGTTGGAGGCCTAGGGACCAGCCGCCAGCGACGTCGCACCGGCGTCAGGCAGGGTGCCCGGCCGTCCTGCGCGGGACCTCCGCCCCGCCGAGCGATGGCGCGGCGGTCAGTCCTCCGAGGCGTCGATGACGCAGAAGCGGTTGCCGTCCGGGTCCTCGAGGACGACGTAGTCGTGGGGCTCCTCGGGGTAGGGCCAGTCGTGCACCCGCCGGGCGCCGAGGCCGACGAGGCGCTCCACCTCCGCCTCCTGGTCGCGGGCATAGAGGTCGAGGTGCACGTGGGGGACGGCGTCGGGGCGGGTCTCGCCGAGGTTGAGCGACAGGTTCGGCGCCACACCGTACGCCCCGCCACGGCGCGGGCGGAGGATGGCCCAGTCGTCCTCGACGGGGTAGCGGGGCACGTAGTCGAGCGCCGCCGACCAGAACCGGGCCGCCGCCCGCACGTCGCTGACGTTGACCACGACCGACCCGATGCGCACGACGCTCACCCGAGGAGCACCTCGCGATGGCCCTCGGAGGCGGTGAAGCCGACCCGCTCCACCATCGGCCGGGTGTGCGGCCCGGCCGTCATCGCGACCCGCTCGTACCCCTCGGCCCGCGCCCACCCCACGGCGGCCCTCAGCAGCTGCTCCCCGACGCCGACGCCGCGGTGGCCGGGCCGCACGAAGAAGGTGTCGACGTGGACGGTGCCGCCCCCGCCGGCTCGTCCGGGCCAGGGCAGCGGGCGCACCGCGAGCGCCAGGAGGTAGCCGGCGTGCTCCTGACCCACCTCCGCGATCCACGCCGGACGCTGCGTCACCTGCGCGGCCCAGGCCCGCGCGAACCGGTCCAGGAAGCCCCGCTCCGGGGTGGCTCCGCGGTGCAGGGCGCACTGCAGCGTCAGGGCCGCGACGACGAGGGCGTCGTCGGCTCCGGCCAGGCGGATGCGGGCCTCGCTCACGAGCGGAAGTCAAGCACGCGCGCCCGGTGCGTGCGCGGCATACCGCGCGCGTCGGAGACCTGGCGGGTTACAGCTGGATGCCCAGGCGCTTGGCGGACCGGGCCCGCTGCCGCGAGGCGCGCAGGCGGCGCAGCCGCTTGATCAGCATGGGGTCGGCCTCGAGGGCTGCCGGGTTGTCGATCAGGGTGTTGAGCACCTGGTAGTAGCGGGTCGCGCTCATGTCGAACAGCTCGCGGATCGCCTGCTCCTTGGCTCCGGCGTACTTCCACCACTGCCGCTCGAAGGCGATGATCTCGCGGTCGCGGTCGCTGAGCCCCGTGGTGGTGCTGGTGTGCCCCTGCTCGTGTGCGGCGTTCACTCTCGACACTCGACCCTTCGACGTTGCCGTGTTCCCCCGTGTGCGAGGGCAACTATACGGACCGAATCACAGCCTTGTCATTCCGCTCTGGGAGACTCGCCGTCGTGTGCTGCGCGTCCGGCCACACCCGTCACAGCAGCCCCACGGCACGGGTCGGGTGGGGCGGGTCAGGGGTGGCGCGGGTCAGGGGTGCGCGGGGCAGGGGTGCGCGGGCGGGTGGGGCGTTGGGCGGTGTCGCGCCCGAGGCGCGCCCGGCTCAGGCCATCGTGTCCAGGATCGCCGTGATGTCGTCCTCCGAGGTCTTCGGGTTGACGATCGCGAACCTCGTCAGCGTCTCGCCGTCGTGCGACGTGGGGACCACGAACGCGAACTCCTCCGCGAGGAGCCGGTCGGACCACTCCTGGTACTGCTGTGGCGTCCAGCCCAGCCGGCGGAAGACGACCACCGACAGGTCCGGCTCGCGCACGACCTCGAGGTAGTCGCGCCGACGGATCTCGGCCTCGGCGAAGCGGGTCACCTCGAGGGTGCGCTCGACGGCCTCGCTGTAGGCCCGGGTGCCGTGCGTGGCCAGCGAGAACCAGAACGGCAGGCCCCGCGCCCGGCGGGTCAGGCCCACCGCGTAGTCGGTGGGGTTCCACTCGGGGGCCTCGGTGAGGACGTCGAGGTAGGAGGCCTTCTGGGTGTGCGCGGCGCGGGCGAGCGCGGGCTCGCGGTAGAGCAGGGCGCAGCAGTCGAAGGGTGCGAACAGCCACTTGTGCGGATCGACGATGAACGAGTCGGCGAGCTCGATCCCCTGGTAGCGGTGACGGATGGAGGGCGCGGCGAGCCCGGCGCCGCCGTACGCGCCGTCGACGTGGAACCAGATGCCGAACTCCCGGCACACCGCGGCCACGGAGGCGAGGTCGTCGATGATGCCGAAGTTGGTGGTGCCGCTGGTCGCGACCACCGCGAAGAAGGTCTCGGGTCCGTGCTCGAGCAGAACCTCGCGGAGCCGGTCCCCGGTCAGGCGCCACTTCTCGTCGACCTCGACACCGACCATCTCGGCGTCCATGACCTGGCAGGCCGAGTCGATCGAGGAGTGCGCCGCCTTCGTGGCGGCAACACGCCAGGGACGGGCACCGGCACCGGCCCGGCCCTCCTGGGCGGCCCGGGCCCGGGCGGTCTCGCGCGCCGACACCAGCGCGGAGAGGTTGCCGACGGTGCCGCCCGGGACGAACACGCCACCGGAGGTGGCCGGGAGCCCCGCGAGGTCCGCGATCCAGCGCAGCGCCTGGTTCTCGGCGTAGACGGCCCCCGCCCCCTCGAGCCAGGAGCCGCCGTAGATCGAGGAGGCACCCACGACCATGTCGAACATGGCGGCCGCCTCGGTGGGGGCGCAGGGGATGAAGCTGAGGTAGCGCGGGTGGTCGGTCGAGATGCACGCCGGGGCGAGGTCCTCCTCGAACAGCTTCAGCGCCGCGAGGCCGCCCATGCCGTCCGGCGTGATGGTCTGCCCGGCGGCCCGGTCGAGCTCCTCCTCGCTGCGGGGCCGGTCGAGGGGGACCGGATCGAGCTTGAGGCGGTCCTCGGAGTAGCTGAGGATCGCCTTGCCGAGGGCGTGGAGGGACTCGTCGCTGAAGCCGTGCACGGCGAGGAGTCTAGAACCCCGGTGAGGGTCTGGATGCAGCCGAGGCGGGCAGCAGGACCTCCCGGAGGCCGTGCGCGTCGTCGACGACCGCCACCGGGTCGACCGCCGCCAGGGGCTCCCGCAGGCCGGCGCCCCAGGTGACGCCGACCGCGGCCATGCCCGCGGAGCGGGCAGCCTCGAGGTCCACCGTGGCATCGCCGATGTACACACACTCCCGGACGTGCGCGCCCAGGTGCCGCGCGGCATACAGGAGGGGCTCGGGGTGCGGCTTGTGCCGGCTGGTCTGGTCCTGGCCGGCGACGACGGGGATCGCGTCGTCGAGGCCGAGCACCCTCAGGCCGAGCTCCACGGTCTCCGCCTTCTTGGACGACACCACCCCCAGGCGGGCCCCTGCCGCGGCCAGGTCGGCCAGCAGCTCCTCGATGCCCTCGACGGGCCGGATCAGGTCGTCGTGGTTGGCGAGGTTCCACTCGCGGTAGACCCGCAGCATCTCCTCCGCGTGCGCGGGGTAGCGCTCCTCCAGCACGGCGAGCAGCGGCCTGCCGATCCACGAGCGGACCTCTCCCTCGTCGGCACGCAGCCCGGCCACCGTCTCGAGCGCGTGGCGGTAGGAGGCGACGATGAGCGGGATGGTGTCCCCGAGGGTGCCGTCGAAGTCGAACAGCACGACGGGCCAGCGGGGAGAGCTCATGGGGCCAGCCTAGGCAGGCGCCACCCCGAGCTCCTCGAGCAGCACCACGATGCGGCGCCGGATCTCGTCACGGATCGGGCGCACTGCCTCGAGCCCCTGGCCGGCCGGGTCCTCGAGCTCCCAGTCCTCGTACCTCTTGCCCGGGAAGATGGGGCAGGTGTCGCCGCAGCCCATCGTGATGACGACGTCGGACTCCCTGACGGCCTCCGTGGTGAGCACCTTCGGCACCTCGGCGGTGATGTCGATGCCCTCCTCCGCCATGGCTGCGACGGCCGCAGGGTTGACCGAGTCGGCCGGCGCCGACCCCGCGGAACGGACCTCGACCGCACCGCCTCCCAGGTGCGCGAGGTAGGCCGCCGCCATCTGCGAGCGTCCGGCATTGTGGACGCAGACGAACAGCACGCTCGGCCGCCCGTCGGCGTCGTGGGTGAGCGGCGTTCCGGCCCTGGTCCCGGTGGTGGCGGCGGGGGTGCTGGTCTCGGTCATCGGCTCTGGCCCTCCAGGATCTCGTTGAGCAGGGTGCTGACACGGCTCTCGATGTCGTCGCGGATCGCGCGCACGACCTCGATGGGCTGACCGTGCGGGTCGGCCACGTCCCAGTCGAGGTAGCGACGGCCGGGCAGTACCGGGCACGCGTCGCCGCAGCCCATGGTCACGATGACGTCCGCCGCGTGCACCACGTCGTCGGTGAGCGGCTTGGGGAAGGCCTCGCTCAGGGTGATGCCGCGCTCTCGGAGCACCTCGACGGCCAGTGGCTGGACCTCGCCGGTGGGCCGGCTGCCAGCCGACCGCACGTGGACGCGCCCGCCGGAGAGCGCATCGGCGAGTGCCGCCGCCATCTGCGAGCGGCCGGCGTTCTGGACGCAGACGAAGAGGATCTCCGGGGTCGTCTTGGCGACCAGGCCCTGACCCTGCGCGATCGCGAGCAGCCTGTCGCGCGCGAACCGCTCCACCAGCAGCGGGAGGAACTCGGGAAGCCGGTTGGTGGGCTCGAGCAGGCGCCGAGTCTCCTCGACGGCGCGCTCGACCGTGGCGCGGGAGAACGTGCCGTCGTAGCGGTAGGCCAGGTCGTCGACGATGGTGGCGTACCGCGCCGGTGCCACGGGCGACCGGGGGGCGGGATCACTGCGGGTCATGGCGGGCCTCGCGGGTGGGGGCGGGACGACGACGCGCCGGCGGCACGTGGGCCGGGGAGGCGTGGGTCGACGGCGCCGCCGAGGTGGTGGAGGGGACGACGAGGGCGATCGCGGCCAGCCCCACGGCAGTGCCGACGGCCTGGGCCACGAGGAAGCCGGGCACGGAGCCCGGCTGGATCCCGGAGAAGGTGTCGGTGAAGGCGCGGCCGAGCGTCACGGCCGGGTTGGCGAAGGAGGTCGAGGAGGTGAAGAAGTAGGCGGCGAGGATCCAGGCAGGGACGAGCAGCGGCGCACGGTCGCCACGCCCGGGCTGGCTCACGAAGCCGACGACCATGATGAGGCCGGCCGTCGCGACCACCTCCCCCAGCCACAGGCCGGCCCCAGTGCGCTCGGTGCCCGACAGGTGCCAGGCGGGCAGCCCGAACATGAGGTTCGCCAGCGCGGTACCGGCCAGCGCCCCGGCGACCTGTGCCGCGGCATACGCAGGCACGTGGGCCCACGCGAGGTCGCCTCGCGCGGCGACGGCCACGGACACCGCGGGGTTGAAGTGGGCGCCGCTGACGGGCCCCAGGGTGGCGATGAGGACCCCGAGCGCGGCCACGGTGGCCAGGGCGTTGACGAGCAGCTGCAGCGCGACGTCCTCGGTGAGGTTCGTCGCCATGACCCCCGACCCCACGACGGCGGCGAGCAGGCCGAGCGCGCCGACGAACTCGGCCGTCAGGACGCGGATGCCGGGGTTCAGCAGCACGCCGCCTCCTGCCGGGGGGCACTCCCCGCCCCCTCGGCGACGCCGGGGGCCGCGGTGCAGCAGGCTCCGTCGTTGGGGCCGGGCTGCAGCACGTCGAGCGACGCGGTGGCAGGACGAGCGTCGGCGGGGTTGTCGTCCTTGACGGTGTAGACCTCCCAGGGCGCGCCGGCAGGGTCGTGGACCCAGACCTTGTCCTGGAGGGCGTAGCAGCAGGTGGTGTCCCGCTCGTCGAAGGCGGCGAGCCCCGCCTCGCGCAGCCGGGCGGCACCCGCCTCGACATCCGCCGTGCTGTCGACCTCGACACCGAGGTGGTTCAGGGCCTGGGCCGTGCCGTGGCCACGCTGGTCCTCGGGGACCTGGATCAGGACGAGCTTGAGCGGCGGGTCGGCGACGGCGAAGTTGGCGTAGCCGGGACGGCGCTTGTGCGGCTCGACGCCGAAGAGCGTGGAGTAGAACGCAACGGACTTCTCGAGATCGGCCACGTTGAGGGCCAGCTGGACACGCGACACCGCTACCACTCCTTGATCGACTATCGTCAATGCAGGAAGTCAATCGACCGTATCGATGTTTGTCAATACAGTCCGGATGAACACAGGAGGAACCGTGGCCGCGTCCGAGCTCCGCCAGGCGGCGCCGACCGTCGCCTGCTGCGGCATGTCCGCCACCACGGTCATGGACCGTTCGGAGGCCGAGGCCACCGCGGCGCTGCTCAAGGCCGTCGCCGACCCCGTGCGCCTCCAGCTGCTCAGCCTGATCCGCGCCGCCGACGGCCACGAGGCCTGCGTCTGCGACCTCACCCCCGCCGTCGGGCTCTCCCAGCCCACGGTGAGCCACCACCTCAAGATCCTGACCGAGGCCGGCCTGCTGACCCGCGAGCGTCGCGGCACCTGGGCGTGGTTCAGCATCGTGCCGGGCCGCCTCGAGGAGATCGCCGGGATCTTCCGCTGACCCACCTCCCGCTGACCCACCTGCCGCTGACCCACCTGCCGCTGACCGACCTGCCGCTGACCGCCCCGCTGGCCGCCCCGCTGGCCGACCTCCCGCTGGCCACGGCCAACCGTGTGCGGAGGGCCCACCGCGGGTGCGGACCTCGCCGGCCGACGCCGCGGGTCTCTGGATAGTTTGACCCCATGCCCACCGCACGACCGCTGGCCGACCTGGTCCACCCCACCTGGGCCACCGCGCTCGAGCCGGTCGAGGAGACGCTCGTGGGGCTCGGCGCCTTCCTCCGCGAGGAGCTCGCCGCAGGGCGCGGCTACCTTCCCGCCGGCGGGCACGTGCTGCGGGCCTTCGAGCACCCGCTGGACGACGTGCGCGTCCTCATCGTCGGCCAGGACCCCTACCCGACCCCGGGCCACGCCGTCGGCCTGTCGTTCTCCGTGGCCCCGGACGTGCGGCCCATCCCGCGCAGCCTGCAGAACATCTACGCCGAGATGGCCACCGACCTCCGTCTGCCCACGCCGAGCACGGGAGACCTCTCGCCGTGGGCCGACCGCGGGGTGCTGCTTCTCAACCGGGTCCTCACGGTGCGCCCCGGCAGCCCGGCCAGCCACCGTGGCAGGGGCTGGGAGAGCGTGACCGCCCAGGCGATCTCGGCGCTGGTGCAGCGCGGCGGCCCGCTCGTCGCCATCCTCTGGGGTCGCGACGCCCGCAACCTGGCGCCACACCTCGGCACGACGCCCCTCATCGAGAGCGCCCACCCCTCGCCCCTGTCCGCCCGCTCCGGGTTCTTCGGCTCACGCCCGTTCAGCCGCGCGAACGAGCTGCTCCGGAAGCAGGGCGCCGAGCCGATCGACTGGAGCCTGCCGTGACCAGCCAGAGCCGCGAGCTGCCCGAGGCCACCCACCTGCCCGAGCCGGGGCTCACCTGGCGGCGCTACGTCGCCATCGGCGACTCGTTCACCGAGGGGATGTCGGACCCGGACCCGGGCCGGCCCGGGCACTTCATCGGCTGGGCCGACCGGCTCGCGGCACACCTGGCCAGGCTGGCCGGCGAGGCGGGGCACGAGTTCGGCTACGCCAACCTCGCGGTCCGCGGCAGGCTGCTCGCCGACGTGACCGGCCCCCAGCTCGACGCTGCGCTCGCGCTCGCGCCGGACCTCGTCTCCATGGTCGGCGGCGGCAACGACATCCTGCGCCCCAAGGCGGACCTCGACGCCATCGCGCAGAACCTCGAGACGGCCGTGCTGCGCATCCAGGCCACTGGTGCCGCCGTCCTCCTGGCCACCCCGGTCGACCCGGCCGACGCGCCCCTGATCCGTCACCTGCGCGGGCGCCACGCCATCCACACCGCCAACATCTTCAGCATCGCGCAGAAGCACGGCTGCTACGTCATCAACCAGTGGGGCCTGCACGCTCTCCGGGACTGGCGCCTGTGGGCGGAGGACCGGATCCACATGACCAGCGAGGGGCACCGCCGGGTCGCGCTGAGCGCGCTGTCAGCGCTCGGGCACAGCACCGACCACACCGACTGGACCACCCCCCTGCCCCCTCCCCCTCCGGTCGGCCGTCGCGCGGCGGCCGGCGCCAACGCGGCCTGGGCCCGGACCCACCTGGCGCCCTGGGTCCAGCGCCGGCTGCGGGGCGAGTCCTCCGGCGACGCCGTCACCGCCAAGCGACCGTCGCTGCTGCCGGTCGAGCCGCCGGGCACCTCGCCGGCCGACTGACGGAGCGCAACCCTGCACAGATCCGCACCTGCGGATCTATGCTGAGTTCTGTGACGCAACTGCGCATCTCTGAGGCGGCCGCCCTGCTCGGCGTCTCCGACGACACGGTCCGCCGCATGGTCGACTCCGGCAGACTCCCTGCCGCCAAGGACACGTCGGGTCGCCTGGCCGTCGCCGGCGCGGACCTCGCCGCGATCGCCCAGGAGATCGCCGCACCGGCGCCCGTGGGCAGTGTCGCGGACGAGTCGGCCCGCAACCGGATGCGCGGCATCGTCACGCGGGTCCTCAAGGACACCGTGATGGCCCAGGTCGAGATGCAGGCTGGGCCCTTCCGCATCGTGTCGCTGATGTCCGCCGAGGCCGTCGACGAGCTGGGGCTGGAGGTCGGATCGGTCGCCGTGGCCAGCATCAAGTCCACCCACGTGATCGTCGGGGTGCCGGCGTGAGCGGCCCGCGGGCCCGCCGTTCCCTCGCGTGTGCCGCAGCTGCGGGTGCGCTGCTCCTCGCCTCGGCGTGCGGCACCGGAGGCGGGAGCGAGGCGGGCCCCGGCGGCTCCGCGGAGACCGGTGGTCAGGTCGCTGACCGGGGCGGCAGGGTGGTCGTGCTCGCGGCTGCCTCACTCACCGAGCCGCTCACCGCACTGGCGCGCGACTACGAGGCCGACCACCCCGGAGTCGACGTCGCGCTCAGCTTCGGGTCGAGCACCACCCTCGCCCAGCAGGTGGCCGAGGGCGCTCCCGCCGACGTGGTCGCCTTCGCGGGCACCAAGGCCCTGGCGTTCCTGCCGGAGGATGCCGACGGCCGCGGCGGTCGGACGACGATCGCCCGCAACACCATGGAGATCGTCACCCCACCGGACAACCCCGGGCGGGTGGCCACACTGGCCGACCTGGCCCGCCAGGACCTCGACGTCGTGCTCTGCGCCTCCACGGTGCCGTGCGGTGCCGCCGCCGACGAGGTGGTCGCCAAGGCCGGGGTCGCCCCCCACGTCGTCTCACGCGAGGTCGACGTCAAGGCCACCCTGGCCAAGGTGCGGCTGGGAGAGGCCGACGCCGCGCTCGTCTACCACTCCGACGTGGTCTCCGCCGGCGACGCCGTGCGGGGAGTGGCGATCCCCGCCGGCCAGAACACGACCCTGGACTACCCCCTGCTGTGGCTGAACGGCCGTGAGCACACGGTCGGGTTCGCCCGTCTCGTGGGCAGCGGCAAGGGGGTCGCGGCCCTGACCGCTGCCGGCTTCCTCGCCCCATGAGCGCGCACCCCCGTTCCGCGGTGGGGACCAGCCGGGTCGGGCTGTTCGTGCCGGCCGGCCTCGCTGTCGCGCTGGTCGCCGTGCCGCTGGTGGCGCTGCTGCTGCGGGCGGACTGGCGCGGCCTGCTCGGCCACCTGGCCGACCCGGCGGTGGTCCCGGCGATCCGGCTCTCCCTCATCACGACATCCACCACGGTGGCCCTCGCCGTGCTGCTCGGCACGCCGCTGGCGTGGCTGCTCGCACGCTCCCACAGCCGGCGCGCCTCGTTCCTGCGCGCCGTGCTCACGGTGCCGCTGGTGCTGCCACCGGTGGTCGGCGGTGTCGCGCTGCTGATGGCCTACGGCCGGCGCGGCGTCGTCGGCGCGCCCCTGCTCGACCTCTTCGGTGTCCGGCTGCCGTTCACGCCCGTCGCGGTGGTCCTCGCCGAGCTCTTCGTGGCGATGCCGTTCTACATCATCGCCGTCGAGGGAGCGATGCGCGGCGTCGACCCGCGGCT
>NZ_DATBMI010000172.1:0-40312 GCF_036554925.1 Pedococcus sp. | reverse complement strand
CGCCGTCCGCCCGCCGCGGCTCCAGCGTGGGGAACCCCGAGCTCGGGCGTGGCCGCCATCCGCGCCGGGCCCTCATCGCACCGGACGAGCTGGCGATCCCGGCCTACGCCGGGAAGAGGCTCACCATCACCGTGCGGCGCGTCGAGGCGCTGCTCGAGTCCGTGACCAGCGAGGGGGATGCCGTCCGGTTCACGCTGCGGGCCGCTGGCGGCTCGCTGGAGGACACCGCGCTCTTCCTCCGGCGCACCGACGCGCTCCGCGCGAGGATCGTCCCGCTCACCGTCACCGGGGACCGGGCGCACGCCACGGTCAGCGCTGACGACCTCGAGGTCCGGTCCTCGTCGCTGGGCGACCGCGAGTGGCTGCTCGGCCTGGCCGACCCCGGTCAGGAGCCGACGGCCCCCCCTCGGTCACTGCTCGACATGGCCCCGGAGATGGAGGACGCCTACCTCACGCTCCACCAGCGCAGCCTCGCCGTCTGCCAGGACGTCTCGGGCTGGGGTGCCACGCTCCGCGACAGCCGGCCCGGGCCCGTGCTCCGGGAGTTCGCCTGGAAGAGCGATGGCCTGCACGTGCGGGGGACCGCCAACGGCTCCGATCTCGCGGCCCTGACCCTGGCCAACGGCAGCGGGGCCCGTCACACCCTCCCCGTGCAGCGCGACGGCGACGACTGGTCCGCCGTGCTGCCGGCCCGAGGGGAGCCGGGGTCGTCGGCGCTGCGCTGGCTGCGTCCCGGCCGGTGGCTCTGGAGCGTGTCCACCGACGACGAGGGCCAGCGCCAGCGCCCCGTCCGGGTCGCCAGCGAGGCCGAGCACCAGCTCGGCGCCCAGGGGGTCGTGGACGGCCTCACCTACCTGCTGCGCTCCAACTCACGCCACGAGCTGCAGATGGTCGTCGACGCCTCCGGGGACTTCCGCGACCGGGGCGCCCTGCACCGGGAACGGGCCCGCAGGTACTGGTACCGCCTGCAGCGGCGACTTCCCGTGGAGGACACCGTCTTCTTCGAGTCGTGGAAGGGCAAGCAGTACTCCGACAACCCCCGCGCCGTCTACGAGGAGCTGGTCCGCCGGGGTGACACCCGCCGCTTGGTGTGGGCCGTCAACAACCTCTCGGTCGAGGTCCCGGAGGGCGCCGAGACCGTGCTGACCGGGAGCCGGGACTACTACCGCCACCTCGCTCGCGCGCGCTGGGTGGTCAGCAACGACTCGATGCCCACGCACTACGTCAAGCGCGCCGGGACCCGCTACGCCCAGACCTGGCACGGCACACCGCTGAAGCGCATCGGCTTCCACATCGACAACCTGCAGATGTCGAACAAGGACTACCTGGTGCAGTTCGCCAAGGACGTCGCCAAGTGGGACACCCTGGTCTCGCCCAACCCGTTCTCGACGGACATCCTGGCCAGCGCCTTCAACTACCGCGGCGAGATCCTCGAGATCGGGTACCCGCGCAACGACATCTTCTACCAGCCGGAACCGCGCGAGCAGCGGCTGAAGGCCATCAGGCACCGCCTCGGCCTGCCCGAGGACAAGCGGGTGATCCTCTACGCCCCGACCTGGCGGGACAACGACTACAACAGCACCGGGCGCTACCAGTTCACGATGAAGCTCGACCTCGAGCGGATGCACCGGGCCTTCGGCGAGGACAGCGTCCTCCTGGTCCGGGGGCACCACCTCGTCGGGTCGGCCATCGACGCAACGATGTTCGGTGGCTTCGTCCGCAACGTGTCGGACTTCCCCGACATCAGCGACCTGTACCTCGCGGCGGACGTGCTCCTGACGGACTACTCCTCCGTGATGTTCGACTTCGTCAACACCGGGCGCCCGATGCTGTTCTTCACCTGGGACCTCGAGGACTACCGGGACAACCTGAGGGGCTTCTACTTCGACTTCGAGGCCGAGGCGCCCGGGCCGCTGCTGACGACGTCGGGCGAGGTGATCGAGGCGTTGCGCTCCTTGGACGACGTCACCCGCGAATATGCTGCCCGCTACCAGGCGTTCCGTGAGCGCTTCGCCGGGCTCGAGGACGGCAACGCCTCGGCACGATTCATCGAGCGGTTCCTGTGAGAGGGGCGGAGACCATGGACGGTGCCCAGGTCGGTGACCGGGCCGCCGTCGCGCCGACGTCCCCGACGCCGGCGCCGGCCACGCCGGGTGTCTCTCCCGAGCTGGCCAGGGCCCTCGGCCTGCTCGAGCCCGTGACCCGGGCGGGGCTCGTGGTGGCGGTCGTGGGGCTCGGGGTGTGGACCCTCGTCTACCAGGTCGCGCTCATGGCTGACCTCGGCGTGACCGTCACCGTGGTGGTCGCGGCCGTCCTGACGGCCCTGGGGCTGTATGCCGCCCTGCCCGCCTTCCGCGTGAGGCTCGCCGCCGAGGACCCGGGCCCGGCACCGCTGTGGCACCACGCTGTGGCTGCCGGCATCGCGGTCGTGGCGATCGCGAGCGCGCTGCTGGGGCGGCCCGCGATCTCCGTGGTGCTCATCGGTCTCGGCGCCGCCGCCTGGGTCGTGCAGGCCCTGCGTTCTCGCGTGCGGACCGGGCCGGTCCCCAGCGGGCCCCCGACGGGCGAGTCGGTCGAGCCGAGCGGGCGCGGCGTGCGTGGCGAGCCCGGTGAGCCCGGTCTCTGGCTGACCGGGTGGCTCTGGGCGCTGGCCTGCGGCGTGCTCAGCGCCGTGACGGCCCGTCCGGACGGCGACGACGCCTACTTCATCAACCTGGCGCAGTGGGTCGCCGACCGCGGGGACTTCCCGCTGCGGGACACCATGCTCGGCGACGAGGTGTTCCCGGCCCTCGAGGGGCACAACCCGCCGATCCACAGCCTCGAGGGCCTCGTCGGCTCGCTCGGCTGGCTGACGGGGCAGTCCGGGGGAGTGTTGACCTACGTCGTCACCGCCCCGGTCTTCACGGTGGTCGCCGTTCTCGCCCTCACCTGGCTGGTCTCGGTGTGCCGGGTGCCATTCGCACCGTTGGCCCTGTCCGCCTCGGTGCTCTACCTGCTCGCCGCGGGTGGCTCCGGGGCATCCCTGGGCAACTTCTTCGCGCTGCGCATGTGGCAGGGCAAGAGCGTTCTGGCCACCCTCGTGATCCCGCTGGTGATCGCGGTGGCGGTCGAGTACCTCCGCCACGGCGGCTGGCGACGCGCGTTCGTCCTGGTGCTGGCCGTGGTGGCGGCCGTGGGCGCGAGCAACACGGCGGTCTTCCTCCTCCCGGTGCTGCTCGGCGGGCTCCTGCTCGCCGCCCTGGTGCTCGGGGAGGTCCGCCGGGCTGCCGGCGTGGCGCTGGCGCTGGCCTACCCGCTGGCCTGCGGCGTGGCGGTCATCCTGCTGGCCCCGCCGGACCCCGAGGTGACCTCGGCGGCCGTGACCACCTCGCAGTCGCTGAACCCGCTCACCGCTGTCCCCGGCGGTCGCGGGCTGATGGCGGCGACGTACCTGGGCGTGTGCCTCGGGTGGCTCGGCCTGCGTTCGCGCGTGGCCCGAACGGTCGCCGTCTGCCTCACCCTGGCGGCGAGCTTCGCCCTGCTTCCCCCGGTCACCGACTTCCTGTCCAGCGCTGCGGGCGTGGGCGGCGTCGTGTGGCGGATGTGGTGGGTCGTCCCGGTGCCGCTCCTGGTCGGTGGCGTCGTCGGCGCGGCCGCAGGACTCGTCCGCGGCCGGGCGCGCGCCGTGGTCGCCGCCGCCGTGGCGATCGGCGTGGGCCTGCTGCCACTCGTGGGCGGCCGGTGGATCTTCTCGCAGGAGAACCACACGCGGTGGTCCGCCCCCACGGCGTGGAAGGCCCCCGTGGGAGCCGAGGCAGAGGCCCGCGTGGCGCTGCGCGCCTCTCGCCCGGGCGACGTCGTCCTCGCGCCGTGGGACGCCTCGCGGGTGCTCGCCGGCATGTCCGTCGACGTCCACCCCGTGTCCGCCCGCACGCTCTACCTCAACCACTACGAGCCGGTGAAGGACGCCTTCGCCGACCAGCGCCGGGAGCTCCAGACCTTCGCGGACTCCACGACCCGGCCGGGGGCGGAGCTCCGCCCCCTGCTGGACCAGCTCAGTGTCGACACCGCGTGCGTCTCCGAGACCCGGGGCAAGGCGGTCACCGCCCTGGAGGAGGCCGGTTTCACGGTCGCCGCACGGGGGGCCGATCTCGTATGCCTGCGGCGCTAGGCGCGGCCGACGGCTCCGCCCGCCCGGTGGGGCAGCCCGAGCTCAGCCTGGTGGTGGCCGTGCACGACGTCGAGCCGTGGGTGGACTCCTGCCTCGCGTCGATCGTCACGAGTGCGCCGGACGGCACCGAGGTGATCCTGGTGGACGACGGCTCCACCGACGGCAGCGGCGAGGTGTGCGACCGGTATGCCGCGGCCCACCCCTCCTGGCGCGTGATCCACCAGCCCAACGCGGGCCTGGGCGCGGCTCGCAACGTGGGGATGGCGGAGGCCAGTGGCGACTACGTCGGCTTCGTGGACGGTGACGACCTCCTGCTGCCCGCGTACACGACGATGCTCCGCCGCGCGCAGCACGCTGGTGCTGACGTCGCCACCGGTGCCGTGCAGCGCACGGACGGCAGCCGCGTGTGGCGGTCGGGCCTGCACAGCCGGGCACTCGACCCGGTGGGAGAGGTGGCGTCCCTGCGCGAGGACCTCTCGCTCATCTACGACACGACCGCCTGGAACAAGGTCTACCGGCGCTCGTTCCTGCAACAGCACGCTCTCCGCTTCCCCGAGGGCGTGCTCTACGAGGACCTTCCGGTGACGGTCCGTGCGCTGTACTTCGCGGGCTCGGTCCCGTGTGTCCACGAGCCCGTCTACAGCTGGCGCACACGGGAGGAGGGCGGCTCGATCACCCAGCGTCGCAACGAGCTCGCCAACCTCGTCGACCGGTTCGCCGCCGTCCGCGACGTCGACGGCTTCCTCGCCGAGCACGAGCTGGCCGACCTTCGCGCGGCCCACGACCTCAAGGTGCTGGGTCTCGACCTGCCGCTCTACACCTCGGCGCTGCCCGAGGCGGACGACGAGTACCGTACGACCTACCTGTCCTTCGTCGAGCACCTCGTCCGGGACCTGCCCGAGGACCGGCGGAACGCGCTCCCTCCCACCCTGCGCCTCTACCTCGAGCTCGCCGAGGCCGGCCGGATGGAGGACCTCGTGGCGGCCGTGCGCGCCCGCAGGGGGGCGAGGGCCTGGGCCACTGACGACTCCCGCGGGCGGCTCCAGCGCATTCGCGAGGACCTCGCGACCTACCGCCTGGAGCTGGAGCTCGGCCTGGTGACCCGGCGCCAGGCCACTCGCCGGGCGGCGGCCACCACCACCAAGATCCTGCTCCCGGAGCGACTCCGTGACGCGGCAGTGGGGCTGCGACGCAGGGGAGCGGGGCCCGGCGGCTGAACCCACCAGGAGGGGCCTGCACGCGGAAGGTCCGTGCTCGCGACGGGACCCGACCGTCGCCGTCGAGCGCCGGCCGGTGCCGTAACCTCGGACGCCAGACTCGCCCCTAGACTCCACACGGCCCACCACAGGACCAGAACGGCAGGACCACCCCATGATCCTGGTAGACCAGGTCAGCGCCCTGATGCGCAGGCGTCAGGTGCTCGCGACCCTCGTCCAGCGCGACCTGCGCGTCCGGTACGCGCGCAGCGTGCTGGGCTACCTGTGGACCATCCTGGACCCGCTGGCCATGGCCTGCGTGTACTTCGTCGTCTTCACGCAGATCCTGGACGCCCGCGACGCCGGCTACGACCCCTACTTCCTTTACCTCCTCACCGGGCTGCTGGCCTGGCAGTGGTTCTCGCAGTGCATGACGGAGACCTCCCGCGCCCTGCTGAGCGAGGCGCGGCTGGTCCGCTCGACGAACCTGCCCCGCGAGCTGTGGGTGGTGCGCGTGGTCATGGCCAAGGGAGTCGAGTTCCTCTTCTCCCTGCCGGTCCTGGTCGCCTTCACCGCCTACTACATGGCTGTCGGCGAGACCCAGCTGCACTGGGGGCTGGTCCTCTTCCCCGTGGGCATCGCCCTGCAGTTCCTGCTGATGGTCGGGATCGGCCTGGTGCTGGCGCCCATCACGACCCTGGTCACGGACACCGCCCGGGTGGTCCGGATCGCGCTGCGCATGGGCTTCTACGCGACCCCGGTGCTCTACAGCGTGGACCAGGCGCCCGAAGGGCTGCGCGTGCTGCTGATGCTGAACCCGATGACCGGCATCACCGAGTTCTACCGGGCAGGCCTGTTCTCCGGGCAGTTCAACGCCGTCGCGATGGGGGTGGGCGCGGTGATCTCGCTCGTCGTCCTGCTCATCGGCGTCGCGACGTTCCCCCGCCTCGAACCCGCAGTGCTCAAGGAGATCTAGTGCAGCAGCCCATCATCGAGGTCGACGGGCTCGGCGTGGAGTTCTACCGCGCCCGGCGCCGCCGCATGTCGCTGCGCGAGATGGTTCTCCAGGGGCGCAGCTCGTCGCCCTCCGAGACCTTCTGGGCCCTCAAGGACGTCTCGTTCACCGTCGCGCCGGGGGAGGCCGTCGGCCTCATCGGTGCCAACGGCGGCGGCAAGAGCACCCTGCTGAAGATGATCGCCGGCGTCCTCCTCCCGGACGAGGGGAAGGTCCGGGTCAAGGGCGGTGTGGCGCCGCTCATCGAGCTCACCGGCGGGTTCATGGGGGAGCTCACCGCCCGCGAGAACATCTACCTCACCGCCGGGCTGCACGGCCTGACGAAGGAGCAGATCGACGAGCGCTTCGACGACATCGTCGCGTTCGCCGGCTCCCAGGTGAAGGACGCCCTGGAGATGCCGTTCCGGCACTTCTCGTCGGGCATGCAGGTCCGGCTGGGCTTCTCGGTGATCACCACCCTCGACGAGCCGATCGTCCTGGTCGACGAGGTCCTCGCCGTCGGCGACCGGGCATTCCGCGAGAAGTGCTACCGGCGGATGGAGGACCTGCTGAGCGGCGGGCGCACGCTCTTCCTCGTCTCCCACAGCGAGAACGACCTGCGCCGCTTCGCCAAGAGAGGCCTCTACCTGCGCTCCGGCCGGCTGACCGCCGACGGGCCGATCACCGAGGTGCTCGAGCAGTACAACGCCGACGCGGACAACGGGTCGTGAGGCTGGACGTCACCCCCGCCGTCGGGAACGCCGCCGCGCGTGCGGTGCACGGCCACTCGGCAGGCGCCGACGTCGTCCTGGTCGGTGCGAGCGCACCGGGCTCCCCCCAGGTCGCCGGCCTCACCGCAGGGCCCACCGGCAGCGCCCAGCCCGCCGACCTGGCCGAGAGCATCGCGCAGGCCGTCCCCGGCGCGCGTTTCCACGAGCCGACAGGGCCGGCGCTCACGGAGCTGGCCGACGTGGCCGAGCGCGGAGGGGACCGGCCGCTCGTCGTCGCCGCGGCCAGCCTGCAGATCTCGCCGGTCGCCCTGCTGGACCTGCTCGACCGGCCGGGCAACCCGACGGCGGTGGCGACCCTCGACGCCACGGACCTGGACACCCCGGTCGTCCACGGCGGCCCGGGGCGCCTGACGCCGGTGCGGACCCACCCGGCGCGCCGGGACGTGCTCTCGGCCGGCACCGCGCGGCACACCGTCACGGCGCCCACGGCGCTCGCGGTCGGGGTGCTCCGCATCGCCGGCTCGGACCGCGCTGCCGCGGCCGCGCTCTGGCGCGCCGCCGCGGACTCGGCGAGCGCCGGCAACCCCGACATCGACGCCTTCGACCTCTCCCTCCTCGCCCTGGTGCGTGGTGGGCTGCGCGTCGGCAGCGTCGCCCTCGGTCCCGTCACGGTGGGCCGCGACGGCGCCACTGTGACCGGGGCGCCCGGCTCGCCCTGGCAGCAGCGGCTGCGGGGCGCCTCCCGTGGCGGCGACGGCTTCTTCTCCACGTATGCCGTGCGGCCGCTGTCGCGGCGCACCACCGGCCTCGGACTGCGGCTGGGCTGGTCGCCGAACGCGGTCACCGTCGCGAGCCTCGCGCTCGGAGCCGTGGCCACGGCCCTGGCCGCCATCGACAACCGGTGGTGCTGGGCGGTGGCGGCGGTGCTGCTCCTCGCGGCGCTGGTGGTGGACTGCGTCGACGGCGAGATCGCCCGCTTCACCCGCCGGTTCAGCGCGCTGGGCGCCTGGCTCGACGCGGTGGGGGACCGGATCAAGGAGTACTCCCTCATCGCGGCCGTCGCCTGGGTCGCGGCCCGCCGGGGGGAGAGCGCGTGGGGCCTGGCGGCGACGGCGATGGTGCTCATCACGCTGCGCCACCTCGAGGACTACGCGTACGTCCACCGGCAGCGTGCGTCGATCGCCGGTGTGCAGCCCGACCACCTCGGTGTGGACGAGCCGCGGGACCTCGGGCCGGCCGATGCCCGGCTGGACCTGCCTCGCCCGCGCACCGGGCGCGCCCTGGTCGTCTTCTGGGCCAAGAAGGTCGTGCACCTCCCCATTGCGGAGCGCTACCTGCTGCTCGCCCTGGGACTGCTGACCTTCGACCCGCACCTGCTGCTGTGGGGGATGGTCGTCGCGGTCACCGCCGCCATGGTGTGGACCCTCGGCGGGCGCACGGCCAAGGCCCTGCTGCACCGCGACGGCTACCGGCCCGAGGCAGCGCCCGCCACGGGGTGGGGTCACCTCGACCACCAGCTCGACCTCGGAGTGCTGACCCGCGCGCTGTGGCGGGTCGGCTCGGTCCCGTTCCCGATGGGCCTGGTCGGGGTCGGACTCGTCATCCTCGCCGCGCTCGCGGCCGGCTCGCTCGCCGTGCCGGTCGTGGTCACCGCGGTCGTGGTCGGCGTGCTGCTCGCGGGGGCGGGCTGCCGGCCGCCGCTGCGCCACGTACTGGGCTGGCAGGCGCCGCTGCTGCTGTGGCTGGTGGAGGCGTCGGTCGTCCTCGGCCTCAGCAGCGCCGCCGGTGGGGTGGGCGCCGCGGCGTTCGCCTACCTGGCAGCCGTGGCCTGGCACCGCTACGACGTCGTGTACCGGCTCCGCGACACCGGGGCACCCGCAGCCGCCTGGGTCACGCCGTGGACCCTCGGGGTCGACGGGCGGGTCATCCTGCTCACGCTGCTGTGGGCCGGCTCGGTGCCCCTGTCGCCCGTGTTGGCGTGGGGTGGCCTGGCGCTGTTCCTCGTGTATGCCGCGGAGTCGGCGCTGGGATGGCGGGCGTGGGTCCGCGCCGCCGACGGCGCCCCCTCACCCGAGGGCGACACCACCAAGGAGGTGGTCGAGGGATGACCCACGACCCCACGGACAACCACCCGAGCATGGCCGAGCTGCGCGCCGTCGCGCAGCCGCCGGAGCACATCGCCCGCTACAACTCCGAGCACTGGTCGGGCGCGCTCTACATCCGCCACCTCAGCATCTACGCGACCCGCGCCCTGCTGCCGACCGGGATCAGCCCGAACGGCGTCACCTGGCTGATGATCGTGGTCGGCGTCCTCGGGGCGCTGGCCACCCCGCTGCCCGGTCTGGTCGGCCCGGTCGTCGTCGCCCTCGCCATGCAGGTGCAGATCCTCCTGGACTGCAGCGACGGCGAGGTCGCCCGGTGGCGGCAGCGGTTCTCGCCGGCGGGCATCTACCTCGACCGGATCGGCCACTACGCCACGGAGGCGGCCATCCCGGCGGCAGTGGGCCTGCGCGCGGACGGCTACACCCTCGCCGATCCGCTCGACGTCGGCGGCTGGACCGTCCTCGGGCTCCTCGTCTCCGTCGTGGTGCTGCTCAACAAGGCGTTCACCGACCTGGTCCACGTGGCGCGGGCCAAGACCGGGCGCCCGATGCTCGAGGACGTCGCCGAGGCCACGCGGTCCCGGGTCTCCGGGCTGGCCGCCGTCCGTCGCGCGTTCGGCTACCTGCCGGTCTTCCGGGCGTTCGTCGCGGTCGAGGCCTCGCTGCTCGTGCTGGCTGCCGGTGTCGTCGACGTCGTGCGCGGCGACCTGCTCGGCACCCAGGTCCTCATGGTGGCGATGGTCCCGCTCGCGTTCATCACCGCCGGTGGCCACCTCGTCGGGGTCCTGACCAGCTCGCGGCTCGACTGATGCCCCGCCCCGGCAGCGCCCGGCGGCCCCAGGTCGTGCAGTGGGCGCAGGAGCGCGGCGAGGTGGGCGGGGTGATGGCGGCCCACCAACAGCTCACCGCCCTGCTGCGGGCCGAGGGCTGCGACGTGCGCTACGTCGACACCGGGTCTGCGTCGCGGGCCCTGCGCTCCCTGCCGGCCCTGCGCCGGCGCTCGCTGCACATCTTCCACATCACCCGGCTGTGGCGCTCCACGGTCATGGCCCCGCTGTTCGCGCTGCTCCCCGGGCGAACGCTGCTCGTGCTGCACTCCGGGTCGACCGACCGGCAGCTCGCCGCGCAGTCCGCCCCCCGCGCCGCGCTGACCCGCCTCGGCCTGCGCGCGTTCGACGAGATCTGGGCCGTCAGCGGGTCGATACGCGACCCGCTGCCGCCCGGCCTGCAGCGCCGCGTCACGGTCGTGCGCTTCCCGGTGGCGCCGATGCCGTCGCCGGACCCGTCGGCGCGGCGCGACCCGCACGCCCTCAGCGTCGCCACCAACGCCGGCCAGTGGTA
The DNA here is from genome assembly GCF_036554925.1 of Pedococcus sp. NCBI lineage: Bacteria > Bacillati > Actinomycetota > Actinomycetes > Micrococcales > Intrasporangiaceae > Pedococcus > Pedococcus sp. The sequence goes on along the minus strand of NZ_DATBMI010000172.1, from coordinate 29,798 downwards.
CTACCACGCGGACCTCGCCGTCGAGGCCGTCCGGAGGGTCCGCGAGGAGTGGCCGGACGCCCGGCTGCGGATCCTCGCCTACGGTGACGACGGCGCCGACATGGCCCGGCTGCGTGAGCAGGTCGCCGGCCTCGACTGGGTGGAGCTCTCGTTCGACGCCGGCGCGGACGAGGTCGCCTCCGTGCTGGCCCGGTCCGGGGTCTTCCTGCGACCGACGAGCTGGGACGGGGACTCGCTGATCGTCCGCGAGGCCCTCGCGGCCGGGGCTCGCGTCGTGGCCAGCGACACCTGCCCGCGCGCCGCCGGGGTGGAGCTCGCCGCCCTCGACGCCGCGGCGACGGCCCAGGCCGTGCTGCGGGGAGGCCGGACCAGCGACGGCGCCGGGCTCGCCGAGCAGACCATGGAGGAGGCGGCCCGCGCGGCGCTCGGGCGACTGTAGCCGTGCGGTGCGCGTGGGGTAGCCTCGGGCGGAAGTCCGGGGAGGACCCCGCCTGCGCACGGCACCGACCGGCCCGCCGGCATACCGCCAAGGAGTGAAGCTTGAGCCCACGCACCGTCATCACCTTCGGGACGTTCGACGTCCTGCACGTGGGCCACATCCGGGTGCTCCAGCGGGCCGCGGAGCTCGGCGACCGCCTCGTCGTCGGCGTCTCCGCCGACGCGCTCAACATCGCCAAGAAGGGGCGCGCGCCGGTCTTCAGCCAGGCCGAGCGGATCGAGATCGTGGGCAGCCTGAAGGTCGTCGACGAGGTCTTCGTCGAGGAGTCCCTGGAGAAGAAGCGGGACTACATCGTCGAGCACGGGGCCCATGTGCTCGTCATGGGCGACGACTGGGCCGGGAAGTTCGACTGGGTCTCCGACGTCTGCGAGGTGGTCTACCTGCCGCGGACGCCCTCCGTCTCGACCACGGGGCTCATCGAGCACATCGCGACGATCGCGGAGAACACGGCCTAGCTCGGCCGACCCGGCCTGGCCGGTCGGTCAGGATGGGGTCAGCGGGGCCGCGGGCCGTCCGCTTCCGGGCCGGCGTCGCCGCCCGCGCTCCGTGCCTGCGGCGGGAAGTCGCGCTCGGCCTCGTCGAGCGCGAGCCTGCGGGCGAGCCGGGTGTAGCGGGTCTCGATCTCCCGGAACCTCAGGTAGCTGGTGACGGTGTAGCTGAGGAAGGCCACGACGAGGGCGTACAGCACCATGTCGGTGCCACGCCCGACGCCGGCCAGCCCGGCGATCCTGTTCCACAGGTCGGGGAAGAGGATCGACACGACGGCGAACCCGGCGAGCAGCAGCAGTCCGAGGCGCCGCAGCGCCTGCGAGCGAGCACCCCGCGAGCGGAACAGCCGGGCGGCGACCGCCACGACGACGGCGATGAGCAGGACCTGGATCAGGACGATCTTCATGGGCGGCACCCCGTGCCAGGCGTGTGGACCACTGTGGAGGTCATCGGAAGATCAGCTCCGCCAGGATGTTGACGGCGTTCCACAGGGACTGTCCCTTCGCCTTGGAGTAGTCGGTGTAGAGGATGTGGACGGGGCTCTCGCCGTACCGCACGTCCATGGCGCCGATCTGGGCCACCAGCTCGCTGGCGTGGGCCATCCGGTTCTGGGTGATCTCGATGCGATCCACGACGTCGCGGGAGATCAGCCGCAGGCCGTTGTGGGCGTCGGTCAGCCGCGTCTTCGTGGTCAGGTTCGTGTAGCCGACGGCCATCCGCAGCACGAGCTTCTTCAGCGCGCTGGGCTTGGTGCGGTCGTCGAGGAAGCGGGACCCGAAGACCACGTCGAGGCCGTCCGCCTTGGCGAGGTCCAGCATGGCCAGGACGTCGCTGGTCTGGTGCTGGCCGTCGGCGTCGAAGGTGGCGACCCAGCGCATGTCCGGCACCGCCAGGGCGTACTCGAACCCGGTCTGGAGGGCTGCGCCCTGGCCGAGGTTCACCGGGTGGCGGACCACGACGGCACCGGCCTTCGCGGCCTCCTCGGCACCGTTGTCGGACGAGCCGTCATCGACGCAGACGATGTTGGGGAAGGTCTCGCGGGCGCTGCGGATCACCTCGCCGATCACGGTCGCCTCGTTGAAGAGCGGCACCACCAGCCACACGTCTTGGTTCTTCATCGCGGCCTAGCGTAGACCGTGCGAAGGCCACGCCCGCTCCGGGCCCGGGCGTGTCAGCCGGCGGGGTGCGCCGAAGGTAGCCTTGCGCGTCATGGAGTCCCAGAACCACTTCTACGGGCACAGCGCTGCGCTGGCCCGCTACGTCGGCAGGAACCGGCCCCGGCACGTGCGCGGGCTGATCCAGCACGGCTGGACGGCGCTCTCGCCCGTGGCGACCCACTTCCGGGACTTCCCGCACCTCGGGCTGGAGGACGGCGACTCCCGCCTGCTGGTCTGGTCGCACACCTCACGCGCCTGGGACCCCGCGGCGGAACGCCACCACACGACGCCGATCGCCGCCCCCTTCGTCTACCTCGCGGCGGCGTCGGGCCCGCTGCCGCAGCCGCGGGACGAGCGCGACGAGGTCGTCCTCATGCCGGTGCACGGCATCCAGACGCAGCGCGTGCGCGGCGACCACGCCGGCCTGGCCAAGCTGTGGCGCGAGCAGGAGGGCGAGGCGACCGTCTGCCTCTACGCCGCGGACGCCGAGGACCCGGAGATCGCCGGCGCCTACGCGGCCGCCGGGCACCGCCTCGTCGTCCTCGGCGACCGTATGGACCCTGCCTTCCTGTGGCGGCTGTGGACCATGGTCGGCCGGGCCCGGCGGGTCGTGTCCAACCGCCTGTCCACCCCCGTGGTCTACGCCGCCCACCTCGGTGTCGACGTCGGCGTCTACGGCGACGCGCTGCGCATCGACGGGGAGGGGGTCGCCGACAACGACCGTGTCCGCGAGCTGTGGCCCGAGCTCCACGGCGCGACGATCGACCCCGCCACCGCGAAGGCCCTCAGCGACGCCGAGCTCGGCGTCGCCCACCTCAGGCCCCCCCACGAGCTCGAGGACCTCCTGGGGTGGAACCGCGCCCCGGTCGGCTCCGCGGTCAGCTACTGGTCGACGTCCCCGGCCCGCCGTGCCGTGGTCAACCTGCGCCGGCGCGCAGGGTCGCCCTCGCCCTCGCCGTCCGAGGCCGCGCCGTCGTCCCTGAGCTTCGCCGCGTGGTTCCGGGCTGCCATGAGCTATCTCCCCCAGCGGCTCCCACGGGAGATCCCCCGGGCGGGGGAGACCCGTGAGCCGGTGCCGGTCAGCGCCGCAGGGCTCTGAGCAGCACCACCGCGCTGGTGGCGGCCAGCCCGGCCGCCAGCACCAGCCGGGCGACCAGCCACGCGCCCTCGCCCGGCAGCAGTCCGCCGGTCAGGCACAGCACGGCGCCCAGGGCCAGCGGCGGCAGCAGCGCCTGCCAGCGCCACCGCGTGCTGCTGACCTGGCGGGCCAGGGCGGCGGTGCCCGTGGCCAGCGCGGCATACGTCACGGTCATGCCCACCCCGATGGCGGCGAGCCCCACGGCGTTGCCCGCCACGATGGCCGCGGCGGTGCCGAACCCCAGGCTGACGGGTGTCACCACGGCCAGGCCGGTGCTGCGTCCCGAGGCGAAGACCAGGTGCACGTTCGAGAGGTAGAGCACCGACAGGACGGTGCCCGCCGCCACCAGGGCGACGGCCGGCGTCATCGCCCGTGGGTCGTAGGAGGGCGGAGCCACGACGGCCAGCAGCAGCGGCGCCGTGACCGCCACGAAACCCGCCGCGAGCGAGGTGAGCCAGCCGATGTCGCGGCCGGTGTGCTCCAGCACCTCCCCGCGGTGTGCCTCCGGCGTGCGGTAGACGACCGGCGCCCAGGCGTTGTTCAGCGAGGAGGTCAACACCCCGGGCGCGGAGCCGATCAGGACCGCGAGCTGCAGGCGGCCGGCGTCGGAGGTGTCGAACAGCCAGCTCGCGACCAGGACGAGGATGCCGCTCGCGAGGAAGAGCGCCACCTGGTGGGGAACGGTGGGCAGCCCGATCCTGAGCGCGCGCCGGGTGTCCCCGCGGTGGTGCCGCACGGGGCCTCCCCGCAGCGTGAGCAGCAGCCCCACGGCTGCCGACCCGGCGTAACCGACCAGGAGCCCCAGCAGGTAGGCGGCCGCGGTGTCCTGCCAGAGCGTGACCAGGGCGATGCCCAGGACGGGGCCGCCGAGGGCGCTCGTCAGGGACAGCATCACGAACGGCCCGGGCTGGTCGAGCACCCGCAGGTACGACTGCACGTTGACGACCACGGCGAAGCCGGCCGCGGCCGCCAGCGCCAGGGCCATGGCCTGGGGGTCGTCGACTCCTGCCCACTCGGCCGTCCAGGGGGCGGTGGCCGCCCCCACCGCGCAGACCACGGCCGAGGCGGCGGCCCCCCGCAGGACCAGGCTGCGGGCCCCGGCGACGCCGGACCGCTCGAGGATGCCGTGCCGGGTGATGGCCGCGGCGAGCCCCAGACCGGCGACGATCATCCCCACCTGGATGATGACCAGGCCGGTGGCGACGATGCCGTACTCCGCGGTGCCGAGGACGCGGGTGACGAACGGCGTCACCACCGCGTTGCTCAGGACCGGCGCGGCGGTGCCCGCGGTGTAGAGCAGGCCGCGGCCGAGGACCGCGCGGCTCGCCGAGGGGCCGGCGCTGGGGGAGGGCTCAGGCACCCACGAACCCGCGGACGAGGTCGATGACGCGGTCGACGTCGTGGTCGGAGAGGTCGGGGAAGAGGGGCAGGGAGATCTCCTGCTCGTAGAACCGCTCGGCGACCGGGCACATGCCGCGCTGGTAGCCCTGGTCGGTGAAGACGGGGTGCCAGTAGGCGGGGATGTAGTTGACCTGGACGCCGATGCCGCTGGCGCGGAGGTGGTCGAACAGCTCGCGGCGGCGGCCGTCGCGGATCCGCAGGGCGTACAGGTGCCAGGTGGGGTCGGCGCCCGGGCGGGTCACGGGGAGGGTGAGCTCGTCGATGCCGGCCAGCCCGGCGTTGTAGCGGTCGTGGATCTCGTCGCGGCGGGCCTTGAACGCCGAGAGCCGGCGCAGCTGGTTCGAGCCGAGCGCGGCCAGGACGTCGGGCAGGCGGTAGTTCAGCCCGAACGCGGGGACCTCGTAGAACCAGGCGCCCTCGTCCCGGGCGCGCATCCGGGCGGGGTCCTTGACCATGCCGATGTTCTTGAACGTCGCGGCCGCCTGCACGACGTCCGGGTCGAGGGCGACCACGGCGCCGCCCTCGGCGGTGGTGAGGTTCTTGGTCGGGAAGAACGAGAACGTGGTCACGTCGGCCAGGGAGCCGACCGGGACCCCGTCCAGGGACCCGCCGATGGAGTGCGCGGCGTCCTCGAGCAGGGCGATGTCGCGCCCGCCGACCGCCGCGCGCAGCCCCTCGGCGTCGATCGGGTGCCCGCCGTAGTCGACCCCGGCCACGACGGCGGTCCGGTCGGTGACCGCGGCCGCGACCGCGGCCGGGTCGAGGTTGCCGGTGTCCTCGCACACGTCGGCGAAGACCACCGTGGCGCCGAGCAGCGCGGCCGAGCTCGCGGTGGCGACGAACGTCATCGGGGTCGTGACCACCTCGTCACCGGCGCCCACGCCCAGGGCCGCGTAGGCCGTGTGCAGGGCGGCGGTGCCGGAGGTCACCGACACCGCGCCCGCGGCGCCGGCGAGGTCGGCCAGTTCCTTCTCGAACTGCTGGACCCACGGGCCGGTGGTGAGCCAGTCGCTGGTCAGGACCGAGGAGACCGCGGCGACGTCGTCCTCGTTGACGGACTGGCGGCCGTACGGCAGCACGCTCAGAGGTCCGTCTCGATGAGCCTGGTGAAGTCCTCGCGGGTGAACCACTCGTCGTTGTTGTCCGAGGTGTAGTGGAACCCGTCCGGGACCGGCTCGCCGTGCTCGGGGGCGGTGTAGCCCCAGGAGGCGAGGTCCGGCTGCAGGACGTAGCGGTCGCCGATCCGCAGGGCGCGGCGGCCCTCCTCGGGGGAGATCATCTCCTCGTGCAGCTTCTCGCCGGGGCGCAGCCCGATCTCGTGCATCTCCGCGCCGGGGGCCACCGCCTGGGCGAGGTCGACGATCTTCATCGACGGGATCCGCGGGACGTACAGCTCGCCGCCCTGCATGATCTCGAAGGAGTCGGTGACGAACTTGACCGCCTGCGGCAGGGTGATGAAGAACCGGGTCATCCGCAGGTCCGTGATCGGCAGCGACTGCCCGGCGTCGGCGAGCTTGCGGAAGAACGGGATCACCGAGCCGCGGCTGCCCATGACGTTGCCGTAGCGGACCACGCTGAACCGGGTCGGGTACGCCGCGGCGTAGTGGTTGCCGGTCACGAACAGCTTGTCGGCGGTCAGCTTGGTCGCGCCGTAGAGGTTGATCGGCGAGGACGCCTTGTCGGTCGAGAGGGCCACGACCCTCTTCACGCCCTGGTCGATGCACGCCTCGATGACGTTCTGCGACCCGACCACGTTGGTCTGCACGAACTCCCACGGGTTGTACTCCGCGGTGTCGACCTGCTTCAGCGCGGCCGCGTGCACCACGTAGTCCACCCCGTGCATCGCGCGGTTCAGGCGGTGCCGGTCGCGGATGTCGCCGATGAACCACCGCAGCCGGTGGTCGTCGTTGAACAGCTGGCGGCACTCGTACTGCTTGAGCTCGTCACGGCTGAAGACGACGATGCGCTTCGGGTCGTGGTTCTTCAGGACCTCGGTGATGAAGGCCTTGCCGAACGAACCCGTTCCTCCTGTCACGAGACTGGAAGAACCGGACAGGATCGACATCGTGCCTCCTTGGGTTTGAGCCATGGGGGCCATAATGTCACGACTCCCCAACGCCCCTAGGAGCACCATGCGCGTCCTCGTCGTCATCCAGGCTCGGACCGGGTCGACGCGACTTCCCGGCAAGGTCCTGGCCGATCTGGGCGGGCTCCCCGTGCTCGAATGGGTCGTGCGCGCGTGCCGGGCGGCACGCCAGGTCGACGGTGTGGTCGTGGCCACCACGACCGAGGCAGCCGACGACGCCGTCGCCGACCTGGCCGCCTCGCTCGGCGTCGACGTGGTGCGGGGGAGCGAGGACGACGTCCTGGCCCGCTATGTGCAGGTGGTGGACGAGCACCCCTGCGACGCCGTCGTCCGGATCACCTCGGACTGCCCGTTCACCGACCCCGCGATCATCGACGCGGTCGTCTCCGCCTGGCGCGCGGACCCTGCCTGCGACTACGTCTCGACGGTGCTGGTGCGCACCCTTCCCCATGGGCTCGACGTGGAGCTCGTCACCGCCGACGCTCTCCGGCGCGTGGCGGCCACCGCCACGGAGCACCACCGCACCCACGTCACCTCCGGCATCTACACCGACCCCGAGCACTACGACCTCATGGGCCTGTGCTTCGCCCCGCCGTCGACGGACCTGCGCATCACCCTCGACACCGACGACGACCTGCGCGCGCTCCGGGCCATCGTCGAGGCGCGCGGCAGTGGGGTCGCGGGCCGCCGGGAGATCATCGGCCTGCTGCGCCGGCGGCCGGAGCTCGCCGAGCTCAACGCCCACATCGCCCAGAAGGCGCTGGAAGCCGGCTGATGCGCGTCCTCTTCCGCTGCGACGGCGGTCCCGGCATCGGAGTCGGCCACGTGGTCCGGTGCGTCGCCCTCGCGGAGGAGGCGGTCGCCCGTGGCCACCAGGTGGCCTTCTCGGGGAGCATCAGCGGGGACTTCCTCGAGCCGCTCCTCGCCGGTCTCGGGCCGCGTGCCACCCTCCTCGGCCCCGTGCCGGACGACCGTGCCGAGACCCTCGCCGCTCTCGCCAGCGGCTACGACGTGCTGCACGTCGACCACTACGAGGTCGACCCGGCCGTCCTCCAAGCCCTCGGCCCCGGGGCAGTGCGCCGCGAGGGGGGCGAGCCCGCGAGCGCTCGTGCGCTCCTGAGCAACGTGTGCGACGGGTCGTTCGGGGCGCGCCCCGCCGACCTGTCCGTCGACCCCACGCCGGGGGCCGAGGGCAACCCCGCACCGGCCGCCGCCACCTGGTCCCTGCGTGGCGGGCGGTTCACGCCGATCCGGCAGGCCATCCTGCAGGGCCGTCGCGACCCCGACGGGCCGGAGGCGCACGCGGTTCCGGGGGGCGGCACGGTCACGGTTCTGGTCGTCATGGGTGGCACCGACCCGCAGGCGTGCGCGCCGCTGGTCGTGGACGCGCTGGCCGCGACCGGGCTCGACCTCGACGTGACGGCCATCGCCACGTCCGCGACCGAGGCGGGCCTGCGCGACCGCCAGGCCTCCTGGGCGCCCGGTCGGCTGACCGTGACCCTCCCGGTGGCCGACCTGCCGGAGCGGATGGCCGCGGCAGACCTCGTGGTCACGGCGTCGGGAACCTCCCTGTGGGAGCTGTGCGCGCTCCGGACCCCCATGGCCGCCGTGGCCGTGGTCGAGAACCAGCGGGCCGGCTACGACCTCGTCGTCGACTCCGGTGCGGCGGTCGGCCTGGGGGGCCCAGCCGACCTCCGCGACGCCACCACTGCCGCGGCCGCCCTCCGTCCACTCCTGGAGGACCCGGCGGCACGTGTGGCCCTGGCGGGCAGGGCCGCGAGACTCGTTGACGGTCTCGGGGCGTGGCGGGTGGTCTCGGCGTGGGAGGCCGTCCACGCCGGTGCGGCCCCGGCCCGCGACGGGGCGGCGGTGCGGGCGCGACCCGCTGCGCTCGGCGACGCCGAGACGCTGTGGCGGTGGCGCAACGACCCCGCGACCCGGACCAACTCGCGCTCCTCCGAGGAGGTGCCCTGGGAGAGCCACCTGGCCTGGCTGGAGGCCAGCCTCACGCGGGACGACCGGCTCCTGCTCGTTGCCGACGACGACAGCGGCCCGGTGGGCACCGTGCGCTGGGACCACGAGGGCGCAGACGAGTGGGAGGTCTCCATCACCGTCGCGCCCGAGCGACGCGGGCAGGGCCTCGCCGCACCGCTGCTCGCCGCCGGCGAGCGCGCCCTGGCCGAGTGGGCGATCCGGTGCCGCGAGCACGGCGGAACCAGGCGCACCTCGCCGGGCTGCACGGCATACCTCGCGGCAGTGCACGTCTCCAACGCCGCCTCCCAGCGGCTGTTCCTGGGCTCGGGCTACCTGCCCGAGCTCCCGCCGGACGACGCGGGCTTCGCCCGCTACCTCAAGCCCGTCGAGGACGCTGCCGGCTAGATGAGGTCCCAGGTCAGCGGCGTGCCGCGCTCCACGTCGGTGGCGAAGCTGCGGCCCAGCACCTTCTCGATCTCGTCGGTCGGAAGGCCGCCGGCGGGGCGGATCGAGCGGATGTTCTCGCGCGTGACGGGCTCCCCGGCCTTGACGTCGGCGACGACGTAGAGGGACCGGCGCAGGGCGAGGGTGTCCTTCTCGGACTCGGTCGGGCCGAACCGCGGCGGCTGCACGGCCTTGCGTGCCGCGTCGGTCTCCGCCACCAGAGCGGTCAGCTCAGCCGGCTCCAGCGAGAAGTCGGAGTCGACCCCGCCGTCCTCGCGGGCGAGGGTGACGTGCTTCTCCAGCGCGACGGCGCCGAGCGCCACCGCTGCCACGGAGACACCGATGCCCTTGGTGTGGTCGGACAGGCCGATCGGGATCCCGAAGGCCTGCTCGAGGGTCGGGATCGAGAGCAGCCGGGCGTCCTCGGGGGCCGCGGGGTAGGAGGCCGTGCACGCGAGGAGCACCATGTCGCGGCAGCCGCCGTCGCGCGCGGCGTTGAGGGCGGCGTCGATCTCGCCGAGGGTCGCCATGCCGCTGGAGATGATCATCGGCTTGCCCGTCGAGGCCACCAGCCGGATGAGCGGCAGGTCGACGACCTCGGCCGAGGCGATCTTGTAGGCGGGGGTGTCGAGCGACTCCAGCAGCTCCACCGCGGTGGGGTCGAAGGGGCTGGAGAAGGGGGTCAGGCCCCGCTCGCGGGCCCGCGCGAACATCGGCTCGTGCCACTCCCAGGGGGTGTGCGCCTCCTGGTAGAGGTCGTAGAGGGTGCGGCCGCCCCAGAGCTCGTGACCCGCCCGGATCTGGAACCGGGGTCCCTTGGCGTCGATCGTCAGGGTGTCGGCGGTGTAGGTCTGGAACTTCACCGCCTGGGCGCCGGACTCGGCGATCGCGTCGATGATCTCCAGCGCGCGCTCGAGCGAGCCGTTGTGGTTGCCCGAGACCTCGGCGATGACGAAGGGGCGCTCGCCGGCTCCCACGCGGTGGTCGCCGATCGTGATGGCGTCAGGGCGGCTCATGGCAGGTTCTCCCAAGGGTGCTGGCGGGTGGTAGCGGCCAGCCTAGGCGACACGGTGGGGGTCACGCGAAGGCCGGGGCGCGGTGAGGACAGAGCAGCGGCTCGCCCGTGCGCGGCTGATGCGACCGCAGGCGTTCACGGGCGGCAGGAGCCGACCGCGCCGTCGTGCCCGTGACCGTCTCGGCTCGGTAACGAACTGGCGCGACCGACGGGAATCCGGGTGGTGCACGTCGCAAATGGGGTGCTTCTGGGGCATGGTGTATTCGGCCCCGGCCGAGGCCGCCGAGCGCACCGACAAGGAACCGCGATGTCTGGACGACCTGCTGTGCTTCGCCGCCCCCTCCTGCCTGTGCTCGGACTGAGCCTGGGCCTCATCAGTACCCAGGTCGCCGCCGTCGGGCCACTCCCGGGTGCGGCGCCGCGCCCGGAGCCGGTCGCAGCCAAGCGGGCCACGGTGCAGGTCGCCCCCGCCTCGCTGGAGGCGCTGGCCGCGCTCGAGGGCGCGACCCTGGCGTCGCCCACCACCGGTGCCCGCACCACGGCGTCACCCACCACGGGTGCGCGCGCCACGGCGTCGCCCACCACCGGTGCGCGCACCACCGGCACGCGTCCGAGCCCGGAGCTGACGCGCGCCCGCTCCGGCGGCGCCATCCCCGCGCAGCCCGTCCCGAACTCCCTCGGCGTCGTCGGTGTCGTCTGGGACGAGGGTGCGGTCGTCGACAGCGACGTCATCCAGATCCGGGTCCACGACAACGGGACGTGGGGCCCCTGGCAGGAGATGGAGCACGACGGCGACCACGCGCCCGACGTGGACGGTGCCGGTGGCTCGGAGGGGCGGGGTGCCCGGCAGGCGACCAGCCCCCACGTGGTCACGGGGGACCGGACGCAGGTGCGTCTCCTGCGTGCCACGGCAGCGGCTCCGCGAGGCGTGGAGGTCGTGATCGTCGACCCGGGGACGTCCGGGGCCGACGCCACCGTCGGCCGGACCCCGGCCGGGTCGGCCTCCGCCGACGCGGGCCGCCCGGCCATCCTCACCCGCAGGGACTGGGGCGCCGACGAGTCGAAGCGGGGAGACGGCCCGTTCCACGGGCAGGCGCACATCGCCTTCGTCCACCACACCGATGGCAGCAACACCTACTCCTCAGCCCAGGTGCCCGGGATCATCCGCGGCATCTACGACTTCCACGTCAACGGGCAGGGTTGGAGCGACATCGGCTACAACTTCCTCGTCGACCGCTTCGGGCGCATCTGGGAGGGGCGCTACGGCGGGGTCGACCGCGCCGTGATCGGCGCCCACACCATGAACTACAACTCGTGGTCCTTCGGCGTCTCCGCCATCGGGAACTTCAGCTCCACCACGCCCCCCACCGCGATGCTCGACGCCATCGAGCGGGTCATCGCGTGGAAGTTCAGCGTCCACGGAAACCCCGCGACCGGGACGGTCTACGCACGCGACAAGTACTTCAACCGGGTCTCGGGCCACCGCGACGGGTACTCCACGGCCTGCCCCGGCCAGCGGCTCTACGACCTGCTCCCCGCCATCCGCCGCGATGTCACGACCCGGATGGGCACGATGCGCAGGGTCATGCTCCGGCGCTCCCTGGACTACGGCAGCACCCCCGACCTGCTCGCGTACGACGGCACCTGGTCGCCGGCCAGCATGGCCGGCAGGCCGAGCCTGCTGGTCGGCGCGTCGCCGCAGCCCGTCGCCGCCGGCCGGGCCATCGGCGCCGGGTGGAACGCCCTGGACGACATCGTCGTCACGGAGGACTTCACGGGCGACGGCCACGCCGACATCCTGGCCCGGGACCCCGGGGCGAACACCGTGCGGGTCTACCGGGGCGACGGCCGGGGCGGCTTCGCCGGGATGTCCGTCGAGGGCGGCGGCTGGCACGTCATGAACCAGCTGATCGCCTCCGGCGACCGGGACGGCGACGACCGGGCCGACCTGCTGGCCCTGCGCAACGACGGCGCGCTGCTCTTCTACTCCGGCGACGGCCGAGGCTGGGTGCGCTCGGGACGCGTCATCGGCACGGGCTGGGGAGCCCTGCGCTCGGTGGCGTCCGTGGGCGACCTCACCGGCGACGGATCGCCGGACCTGCTGGCCATACGGCGCTCGGACAACAAGCTGGTGATGTATGCCGGACAGCCCGACGGTTCGGTGCGTTCCGCGACGGTCGTGTCCGGCGGGTGGGGCTCGGTCGAGTCCGTCATCGGGGCGGGCGACCTCGACGGCGACGGCAGCGCGGGCGACGTCCTGGCGCGGGAGACCAGCGGGCGCATGCGGACGTACTACGCCTCGAGCGGGCGCGCCCTGGCCCGGTACAACTTCTGGGGTGGGGGATGGGGCTCGCTGAGCCACGTCACCTCCGGCGCCGACTGGGACGGCAACGGCACCCCCGACGTCGTCGCGCGCCGCACCTCCGACGGCGACCTGCTGCTCTACCCGGGCACGGGCCACCGGGACTTCGACGCCGCACCGGTCAGCATCACGATGGACGTCACCGGGATGAACCTCGTGAGGATCATCGGCGACGTCGACGCCGACGGCCGCACCGACGCCATCGGCCGTTCGGCCGACGGCGACCTGCACTACTTCCGCGGTCAGGCGTCCGGCTTCGCGCCGCCCGTGAAGTTCGGCGGGGGCTGGCAGATCTTCGACATGATCGAGGCGCTGGGCGACTTCAGCCGCGACGGCGTCCCGGACGTGCTCGCCCGCACCACCGACGGGCAGCTGCGGATGTACACGCTGAACCGCGACTTCACGTGGAAGTGGTCGGTCGAGCTGGGACTGGGGTGGAACGTCATGCGCAGCGTCACCGGGGCGGGGTCCGTCAACACCGACTACAACGGCGACGTCATCGCGCTGAGGGCTTCCGACGGTGCCGTCCTCAACTACCGGGGCAGCGGCCCGGGCACCCTCAACGACGCCGTGGTCGTTCTGACGGGACAGACCGACCTCGCCCGCCTCCTGGGGGTCGGCGACCACAACGGAGACGGCAAGAACGACCTGCTGGCCACAGACCGGCAGGGGAACACCTGGCTCTACCTGGGGAACGGCAATGGATTCAGCAGCACTCGGCAACCGGTCAGCTCGTCGGCCATGGGGACGGCCGTCCTTGGCTAGGCGTGGCCTCGCGGCGCTCGCGGCCGCCGGGGTCGCGGTCGCGGCGACGATGGTCACCGCCTCCCCGGCCCGGGCGGACGAGGTGTACCCGCGTCCCCCGGAGGGCTCGATCACCCTGCGCGGCCACGGCTGGGGGCACGGGATCGGGATGTCGCAGTACGGCGCCTACGGTGGCGCGCAGGCGGGCAAGTCGTGGCAGGACATCATCCGCTACTACTACTCGGGAGTCAGCCTCGGCTCGGTCGGCAACCCCCTGATCCGGGTGAGGGTGGCCAGCCTGGGCTCGTCGATCCCCGCCAAGCCGGCGACCGGCCTGTCGATCTCGTGGGACGGCACCAACGTCATCCGCCTGCGCACCATCATCAAGGCGGGGGAGTCGACGGTGACGGGCTGGCGCATGGTTCCCGAGCCGGGCAACGCCACCCGCATCCGGGTCGAGTACCTCACGCCCGACTACACGACGTGGCAGCACTTCACGACGTCGCCGGGCTCCCTGGCGATGTTCCTCAACCCCGACACCGGGCTGGTCACCACGACCCGCTCCGGCACGTCCGTGGTGTACCGGCACCAGCTCCGCGCCGCTCGCACGGTCAGCGGTGGAGCTCTCGTCCCGGTGGTCGCCCTTCCCATGGAGAGCTACCTGCGCAGCGTCGTGCCCAGCGAGATGCCGGCCTCGTGGCCGGCGGATGCCGTCGCGGCGCAAGCCGTCGCTGCGCGCTCCTTCGCCGAGCACCACCGGCGGTACGCCCCGCTGTCGAAGGACTGGTACGACGTCTACGACGACACCCGCAGCCAGGTCTTCAGGGGCACCAAGGTCGGCTCGACGAGCTACGAGTACCCCCAGAGCGACGCGGCGGTCGCGGCCACCGCGCAGACGGCCGCGATGTACGGCTCGGCCGTCGCCTTCACCCAGTTCAGCTCCTCGAGTGGCGGGTGGACCTCCCAGGGCAGCCAGCCCTACCTCAAGGCCAAGTCCGACCCCTGGGACGCGGTCGCGGCCAACCCCAACCACACCTGGACCGCCACCGTGCCCGTCCGGGAGGTGGAGGCGTCCTACCCCGCGATCGGCTCGTACCTGCAGATGCGGGTCACGAGGCGCACCGGGAACGGCGACATGGGCGGCGCCGTCGTCGAGGCGGTGCTCGAGGGGACCCGCGGCTCGGTGACGGTCAGCGGCAGCAGCCTGCGCTCGTCCCTCGACCCCGATGGCAGCGCCACCACCCTGAAGTCGAACTGGTTCGTGCCCACGAACTCCGTCTCGGCCTCGTCCTTCCCGCGTGACGTCACCTCGGACCGCAAGGCAGACGTGCTCGCGGTCGTGGCGGGTTCCGGTGCGCTCCGGGTGTACTCGAGCAACGGCTCGGGCGGCTGGAGCGGCGTCAAGGTCCCGGAGCCGAGCGGGTGGAACGGCTACGCCAGGGCGCTCACCGCCGGTACGTGGGACGTCGACGCCGTCAGCGACGTCCTCGTCCAGGGCAGGGACGGCACCCTGTACCTGCGGCGGGGGAACGGCGACGGCACGTTCGCGGCCGGCGTCAAGATCGGTGCCGGCTGGCAGATGCACAACCTCGTCTTCCCCGTCGGCGACTTCGATGGCGACGGGTACACCGACCTGATGGCGAGGCGGGCCAGTGACGCCGCGCTGGTGCTCTACTCCGGCAACCGCACCGGGGGCTTCCGGGGCCAGCGGGTCATCGGCGGCGGCTGGAACATCTTCTCCGCGGTGTTCAGCCCCGGCGACTTCGACGGCGACGGCAGGCGCGACGTGCTCGCCCGGACCGTCGCGGGCCAGCTGTACCTCTACCCCGGCGACGGCGCCGGCGGGTGGCAGGCGCGCCGCCTCATCGGCACCAGGGGCTGGGAGGCGTTCACCGCTGTGACGAGCCCGGGCGACTTCGACGGCGACGGCAGGGCCGACGTGCTGGCCCGGACCTCCTCCGGTCTGCTCTACCTCTACCCGGGCAACGGCACGGGGGGCTGGAAGCCGCGACGGGCGGTCGGCAACGGCTGGCAGATCTTCTCGCAGCTGCTCCCGTAGCGGAGGCCGGCACGACAGCCGGCCCGCCGCGGCAAACCGCAGGACGACGAAGGGGCGGGACGCCACGCGCGTCCCGCCCCTTCGTGGGTGCCCGGGTGTGTCCCGGGGTGTGCCGGTCAGGCGAGGTCCACGGTGAAGTCCGGCTCGGTCCTCTCCCGCACCTCGTCCACGGTGACTCCCTCGGCCAGCTCCCGCAGGACCAGGCCGTTCTCGGTGACGTCGAAGACGCACAGGTCGGTGATGATGCGCTGCACGACGCCGCGGCCGGTGTAGGGCAGCGAGCACTCCTCGACGATCTTGTACGAGCCGTCCTTGGCGTTGTGCTCCATCAGGACGATGACACGCTTGGCCCCGTGGACGAGGTCCATCGCGCCGCCCATGCCCTTGACCATCTTGCCGGGGATCATCCAGTTGGCGATGTCGCCCGAGGCGGAGACCTGCATGGCGCCGAGGATGGCGGCGTCGACCTTGCCGCCGCGGATCATCCCGAAGCTGGTGGCGGAGTCGAAGAACGACGCGCCCTTGCGCAGGGTCACGGTCTCCTTGCCGGCGTTGATGAGGTCCGGGTCCTCTTCTCCCTCATAGGGATAGGCGCCGACGCCGAGGATGCCGTTCTCGGACTGCAGGACGATCTCGACGTCGTCCGGAACGTAGTTGGGCACCAGCGTGGGCAGGCCGATGCCGAGGTTGACGTAGGCGCCGTCGGAGAGCTCCTCGGCGGCCCGAGCGGCCATCTGCTCGCGGGTCAGGGGCATGACTCAGGCCTCCTTGCTGTCGGCGGTGGTGGCGGTGTCGGCAGTGTCGACGGGGGTGGGTCGGGGGCGGACGGTCCGGCGCTCGATGCGCTTGCTCGCTGCTTGCTCCGGCGTCAGCGGCAGGACGCGCTGGACGTAGATGCCGGGCAGGTGCACCGAGTCGGGGTCGAGCTCGCCCGGCTCGACGAGCTCCTCGACCTCGGCGATCGTGACCCGGCCGGCCATGGCGGCGAGGGGGTTGAAGTTGCGAGAGCTCATCCGGAAGACGAGGTTGCCGTGCCGGTCGCCCTTCCAGGCCCGCACCAGCCCGAAGTCGGCGACGATGGCGCGCTCGAGGACGAACTCCTTGTCCTCGCCGTCGACCTCGAAGACCTTGGTCTCCTTCGGCGGCGAGGCCTTCGCGACGGTGCCGTCCGCGGCATACAGCCACGGGAGGCCGCCCTCGGCGACCTGGGTCCCGGCGCCGGTCACGGTGTAGAACGCGGGGATCCCCGAGCCCCCGGCCCGCAGCCGCTCGGCGAGGGTGCCCTGCGGGGTCAGCTCGACCTCGAGCTCACCGGAGAGGTACTGCCGCTCGAACTCCTTGTTCTCGCCGACGTAGGACGAGACCATCCGGCGGATCCGCTTGTCCTTGAGCAGGATTCCGAGGCCCCACTCGTCGACGCCACAGTTGTTGGAGATCGCCTCGAGGTCCTTCACCCCCGCCTCGTGGATCGCGTCGATGAGCACGCTCGGGATGCCGCAGAGCCCGAAGCCGCCCACCGAGAGGGAGGAGCCGTCGACGATCCCGTCGATGGCCGCGGAGGCAGAGGAGACGACTTTGTCCATGCGGGGGACTCTAGCGGCCGACAGCAGCGCTCCCGGTGGGGGATGGCTCCATGGTTCCGCCGGGTCCCGCGTGGGCCCGTCACACCCCGCCGGCGTCGGCGCCGACGAATATCAGGTTTGTAATTCAACGAAACCGCTTGTGGCGGGATGTGACCAGTGGGACAAATGACTGGCTCAGAGTCACCTGTGACCGGTGGGCCTCCTGAGAGCAGCTGAAGTGGGTCGAGCCCTCGCCCGAGACCCGGGCGGCGGTGCGGAGTGAGGGGTGCCTGTGTCTGTCGTGGTCCGTGCGGTCGGAGTGCTGTCCATCCCGATGCTGGGCGTGCCCCTGGCAGTCTCCGGCGCGGTGGCCGCGCCCCCGCCGAAGCCCCCGGTCCGGTCGCTGCCCAGCGCCCTCGACGTGGCTCCCCCGTACCAGGGCCAGCGGGTGTGCGACCCCCACGCCAAGCCGGGCGTGACCGCCTTCGCGCAGCTGATGGTCTCCCACTACAAGGTGGGCAGCGCCGCGACGTGGGCCATCGAGCGCAACTGCAACAGCGGGGTCACCGAGCACTCCGAGGGCCGGGCCTGGGACTGGATGCTCAACGCCGCCAACCCGGGCCAGAAGGCGATCGCCGACTCCGTGGTGGCCTGGCTGTCGGCGCCCGACGCGCAGGGCCGCCCCGGCGCGATGGCCCGGCGGTTCGGCATCAACTACATCATCTGGAACAAGAAGATGTGGCGGGCCTACGCGCCCGAGCGCGGCTGGGCCGCGTACACCGGGTCCTCACCGCACACGGACCACATCCACTTCACCTTCACCTGGGACGGCGCCTACCAGCGGACGTCCTGGTGGACCGGCCGCGCGGTGACGAAGATCGACCCCGGCCCGCCGGCTCCGACGCCGAGCCCGACCACGGCCCCCAGCACGCCGTCCGGTGTGTATGCCGTGCTGGTCCAAGGGAGCTCCGGCCCTGACGTCGCGCTCGCGCAGCGGGTCATCGGGGTCACCGCTGACGGACAGTTCGGTCCCATCACCCTGGCAGCGCTCAAGAAGTGGCAGGCGGCCAACGGCGTCCCGGTGACCGGCAGGCTCGACGCGGCCACCTGGTCGAGGATGGTCGCCCTCGGCAAGGTCCCCGCCCGGGGGGCGAAGCCCGCGGCCGCGGCCCCGGTGTCGCCGCTGGCGAGGTACGTCGGCACCACGGTGCGGCGCGGGTCGACCGGCGCCGCGGTGGTCGCGCTCCAGAAGGCGCTGAAGATCACCGCCGACGGCCAGTTCGGGCCGCAGACCGATGGTGCGGTCCGCGCGTTCCAGAGCCGGAACCGGCTGCCCGCCAACGGGATCGTCGCGGCCTCGACCTGGCGCGCACTGATGGGGCAGGCCTCCGGCCAGGCCCCGACGACGCCTTCGCGCAGCACCGCCCGGCCCCCGGTCGCGGCCTCGAAGCCAGTGCCCTCGGCGGCTGCCCGGCCCAGCTCGACCACGGCCTACACCTCGGTGGCGCGCACGGTCCTGCGCGCCGGCTCGAGCGGCACCACTGTGAAGGTGCTGCAGCGCGCGCTCGGCGGGCTCGCCGTCGACGGCGCCTACGGCCCGCGCACCACGGCCGCCGTCAAGGCCTTCCAGAAGGCGCACCGGCTCCCGGTCACCGGGGTGGTGGACGCCAAGGTGTGGAAGGCGCTCGAGGCCCGGGACCACCCCCTCCTCGCGTACCGCGCCACCGTGCTGAAGCGCGGCTCCACCGGCCGGGCCGTCATCGTGCTCCAGAAGGCCTTGCGCATCACCGCGGACGGCCAGTTCGGGCCGCAGACCGAGGCGGCGGTCAAGGCCCTGCAGGCGCGGGCCAAGATCGCGCGCACGGGCGTGGTCGCCTCGCTGACGTGGCAGGCCCTCGAGGCAGAGCTGCGCCGACGCTGACGCTGCTGCCGGGGAGCGACCCGGGGCCCGGGCCACCCGGGAGGCGCCGGGCTCGCCACGCGCTCAGCGCTCGAGCGTGACGCCCTCGGCCGCCAGCCGGTCACGGTCGCGCTCGGCGCTGGCCGGCCCACGGGAGATCACCAGCGACCCGTCCCCTGCCCAGACGGCGAGGGCATCGAGCAGGACCTCCTCGAGCTCGGGGGAGCGTGTGTGCAGACGGGTGCCCTGCGGCCAGTCCGGGTGCGGAACGACGTCGGCGTAGGCAGCGCTGCGGGCAACGGTCCGCAGGGCGAGGTCCCCGGCGTCGGGCTCTTCCCAGGGGGCGAACTGGTCGGCGTAGGTGGACAGCTCCCGCGCCTCGTCGACCACACCGGCCGGGGTGCCGTCGGGAGCTGAGCGGGCGAGCGCGGCGAGCGTGACCAGCACCGCGGGGACCTCCGCGGCCGCGGCGAGCCCCGGGTCGTCGGTGACGAGGACGTCGGCGTCCGCCTCGTCGAGGGTCACGCCGGCGCCCACCGACCACACCGCCAGCGCCCAGTAGAGCGAACGCCAGTGCGGGGGCAGGGCCAGCCTGACCGTCTGCCCGGGCGCGACATCCCACTCCTCCTGCAGGGCGTTGGCGGCCTTGCTCACCCAGTTCGCCAGCACCTTGCCGCTCAGCTCGATGCGCTCGCCGGCCGTGGGGCCCGGCGTGTCCTCGTAGAACGTGACGCGGGGGCGCGCGGGGTCTACGCGCAGGAGGTCGGCGAGGACATCGGCTGGGGTGCGCATGGGCTCCAGCCTAGGAGCGATAGCGTGGCCGACTGTGAGCAGCCGCGCCGCCCGCAGCTACCCGTACGCACCCGACCCGTCCGAGCTGCCCCTGCTGCGCGGGGAGGTCGTGGCCGGCTGGCTCCTCAGCCGGGTCGTCACGGGTGCTGCGGCGTGGCTCGTGCTGGGGTCGGCGGCCTGCGGGGTCCTCGCCCTCGCCGGCCTGTGGCACCCCGTCGTCGCAGGGGCGGTGCTGCTCGTCCTCGGCGGCGTCGCGGCGCGCGTCGCCGCCCTCGTCCCGGCCCGGCCACTGCCGGTCTGGGCGGCAGCGGCAGTGGCAGCGGTGGCGGTGGCCGCGACGGTCTGGGCGGGTGCGACCCACTCGGAGCAGGTCCTGCCCCGCCGTGACTCGGGGAGCAACCTCCAGGCGGCTCTCGACCTGGCCAAGCAGCACACGCGTCCGGTCGAGGTGGCAGCCAACAGTGTGGGCGGACCCGAGGTGCTCGCCCTCGACGGCATCACCCTCGCCAGCCCGGCCTTCTACCAGGTCGGCACCAACGCCGACCCGGCCATCCAGCCGCAGTTCACGATCGGGCCCTCGGCGGCATACTCCGTGGCCTGGTGGACCGGGGGAGCGGAGGCGGCGTTCTGGGCACCGGCCATCGCGGGCGGTTTCGGCGTGCTCGCCTTCGGACTGCTCGCGGCACTGACCGTCGGCCCCCGCTGGGCTCCCCTCGCCGCCGTGGGCATGGCACTGTGCTTCCCGCTGCTGCACGTCAACCGGTCGACCTACTCCGAACCACTCGCCGTGATGGTCCTGCTCGCGGCGCTCGCGGCGCTCGCCCAGGCCGCGCGCTCGGCACGCGCGATGGACGTGACCCGGGCCCACTCCGCTGCCCTCGTCGCCGGCGGGCTGATCGGCGGCGGAGTGCTGCTGCGTGTCGACGCGCTTCGGGAGGTCTTCCTCCTCGCCCCCGTGGCGGCGTTCGCGGCTCTGCAGCGGCAGCGCCACGCCTGGCCACTGGCCGTGTCGGCGGGCGTGACGGCCGCCGCGGCCCTCGGCCTGACCTGGCTGACCTCGAGCGAGTACCTCAAGAGCATCGGTGGGTCGCTCCTGCCGCTCGCGGTGCTCGGCGGTGCCCTGGTCGTGGTGAGCGCGCTGCTCGTCGTGCTGGGGCGGCACCGTTCCCTCCCGCCGGGCGTGCAGCGGTGGCTCCCGCTCGCCGGCGGCGGGCTGGTGCTGCTGGTCGGAGTCGTCCTGGCCTCGCGGCCCCTGTGGCAGACCGTCCGGCAGTCGGCGGCCGACCCCGGATCGAGGGTCGTGGCCGGTCTCCAGCTCCGCCAGGGGCTGCCGGTCGACGGTGGCCGGACCTACGCCGAGCAGACGCTGGTGTGGATGTCGTGGTGGGTCGGTCCCGCCGCGCTCGTCCTCGCGCTGCTGGCCGCGGCGCTGTTCGTGTACCGCGCACTGGCGGTCTGGGGCGAGGGCAACGAGCTGCCGAGCTGGACCGGGCCGCTGGTCGTCGCCGTCGGCTCCACGGCCCTCACGCTCTACCGCCCCGGGATCACGCCCGACCACCCGTGGGCCGATCGGCGCCTGGTGATCGCGCTGCCCACCGTCGTCCTGCTGGTCGTCGGGCTCACCGCGGTCGTGACCCGCTGGTCGGCGCGCCGCATGCCGGCCTCCGTCCTGGTCGCCACCAGCGCGGCGATGGTGCTGGCGCTCGTCGTCCCCACGGCGATGGCCACCTGGCCGCACCGCACCGAGCGGGTGGAGAGCGGCCAGCTCGCCGCGGTGGGAGACGTGTGCAGTGCCTTCCGGCCCGGTGACGTGGCCATGATGGTCGACTCCCGGGCCGCGAACGAGTGGCCGCAGGTGCTGCGCGGGCAGTGCGGTGTGCCGGCGCTGTCGACGACGTCGGCGCTGCGAAGCGACAGCGAGGGGCTCTTCGCGGCGGTCGGTCAGGTGGAGCAGGCGGTCGAGGCCCGCGGTGCCCAGCTCGTGCTCGTGGCGGCGGACTCCGACGACGCCCTGCGGGCGCTCGGCATCGACCGGATCGAGCCCGTGGTCGGGAAGAAGTGGGAGCAGGTGCTCGAGGACCCGCGACTCCTCGAGCAGCGGCCCGACAGCCTGGTGGCACTGCCGATGCAGGTCTGGCTCGGCCGCACCGGCTGACAGCTGGCTGCGCCTCGGCGTCCGGTGCAGGGGCCGCGCGCGGATCAGCGGCGGGCGAGGGCCTGTCCGGCCTGGCGGCGCACCGCGGCATACGTCGCGCGGTCGGAGGCCACGACGATGCCGGGAACGAGGCTCTGCGGGGCGTAGGTCTGCCCGTCCGGGTGGCCCACCCAGCCGCCGGCCTCGTGGACCATGAGCGCGCCGGGCGCGTGGTCCCAGGGGCTGTTGCGGCCATAGAGGAGGTAGTCGATCTGGCCCTCCATGAGGCGCGGGTAGTCGACGCCGCAGCACACCCACGACCCCACGAGCGGCGGCATGTGCCCGAACGAGTGGCCCCGCAGCGGCCACATCGAGGTCGCGCCGCGCGGCTCCGCCCCGTCCGGCACCGGCCGGCGCGTGACGCGCTCGCCGTTGCGGTAGACCCCCGCGCCGCGCTCGGCGACCCACCCCACCTGGTGCTCGGGCTGCCAGATCCACGCGCGGACGGTCTCACCCGCGCGGACCTCGGACACCATGACGGCGTGGTCTGGGGAGCCGTGGACGAAGTTCTTGGTGCCGTCGACGGGGTCGACGGTGAACGCGTGCTCCGCCGCGAGGTAGCGGTCGATGGCGGAGTGGTCGGAGGCCGTGAGCTCCTCGCCGAGGACGAACGCGTCGGGATACGCAGCGCCGATCTCGCGGGTGAGGATCGCCTCGGACTCGCGATCCGCGACGGTGACCAGGTCGCCCGGGTTCTTCTCCATGACCTCGCCGTCGGCGAGGGAGCGGAAGCGCGGGGTGATGACCTCGGCCGCGACGTCCTTCATCAGGTCCAGCACCGCAGTTGTGTCCACGCCCCAACGGTTCCACACGGCACGCGGCCGGGGCCAACCGGGGACCGGTCGAAGGGTGCCGGCCGGCCCGGTCGCCCACCCGCGTCGGCTCGGCCAGAGGCTGTTGCGCCGGCCCCCGGGCGCGCCGGCCTCGCCGACGCGGAGCGGTGCTGGCGGCGGGTACGCTCGTCAGCACAATGAGCGAGCACATCAGCACCCCCGCCGCCCCCGCGACCGAGGTCATCCCGGCCGGGCCGCCCCCCGGCTCCCGGGCCCCGCAGCACGGCCCGCCCGCACCTCACCCGGCGGACACGGCATACCTCCCGGCGCAGCCGGCCCCCTCCACCGCCGAGGAGTCGGCCGAGGGCGCCGAGCCCCGGCCGTACGTCACGATCGTGCTGCCCTGCTACAACGAGGGCAAGCACGTGCTCCGTGAGATCGACCGCATCACGGAGGCCATGGTCGCCTCGGAGCTCTCCTACGAGCTGCTGTGCATCGACGACGCCTCCACCGACAACACCCTCGCGGTGCTGAACGACGCGGCGCGGCGCTACCCCCACATCCGGGTCATGCCGTTCCGCCGCAACGGCGGCTCCGGGACCGCCCGCCGCATCGGCACCCAGCAGGCGTACGGCGAGATCGTCGTGTGGACCGACGCCGACATGACCTACGAGAACGAGCGCATCCCCGAGCTGGTGCGGATCCTGCGCGACGACGACTCCTACGACCAGGTCGTCGGGGCCCGCACCTCCGAGGAGGGCACCCACAAGTGGGCCCGCGTGCCCGCGAAGTGGCTGATCCGCAAGATCGCCGAGAAGCTCAGCAACCAGACCATCCCGGACCTCAACAGCGGCCTGCGGGCTTTCCGCCGCGAGGTGTCGCTGCCCTACCTGCGGCTGCTGCCCCCCGGCTTCTCGTGCGTCACCACGATCACCCTGGCGTTCCTGAGCAACCAGCACGACATCAAGTACGTGCCCACGACCTACGCCAAGCGTGAGGGCGTCAGCAAGTTCCACTTCGTGCGTGACGCCTACCGCTACATCCTCCAGGTGCTGCGGATGGTGATGTACTTCGACCCGCTCAAGGTGATGATGCCGCCGGCCCTGTGGCTCTTCGCGATCGGCGTCGTCAAGGGCATCGTCGACATCTTCCGCTACCAGGCGCTGTACTTCCCGGCGAACACCGTGCTGCTGATCGTCAGCGGCATCATGATCGGCTCGCTCGCGCTGCTCGCCGATCTCGTCGTGCGCTCGCGCACAGGCGTGTGAGCAGGGTCCGTATGCCGCGAGGGCAGGCGCGCCGGTGACCGGCCCCGCGGCGCTGCGGGTCGCCGTCGTCGGGCCGACGCATCCCTACAAGGGGGGCGTCGCGGCGCACACGACCACGCTGGCGCACGAGCTCGCCGAGGCCGGTCACGACGTGACCCTGGTGTCCTGGTCGCACCTCTACCCGAGCCGGCTCTACCCGGGCGAGCAGGCCGTCCCGGGCGGCGCCCCGGACGTCGAGACCTTCCCGCGCACCATCCGGGCCCTGAGCTGGGCCCGCCCCGACACCTGGGTGCGCACCGGTCGCCGGCTGCGCGGGTTCGACGCGATCGTCGTGGTCCACGTCATCCCCGCAGTGGTCCCGGCCCACCTCGCGCTGCTGCGCGCTGCGGGGGCCGGCCGCCGGGGGAGCGGAGGCCCCGGGCCCCGCACCGTCGTCATCGCGCACAACGTCCTGCCCCACGAGCCGCACCTCGGCGACCGCGAGCTGATGCGGTCGTTCCTCGAGCGGGTCGACGCCGTGCTCGTGCACTCCGCCGCCCAGGCGCGGCTGGCCCATGACCTCGGTGCCCCGCGGGTGTCGGTCTCCGACCTGCCCCCGCACCTGCCCGGTGGGGCCCCGGTCGACCGCCCGGCCCACGACGGCCCGCCGCGGCTGCTCGCCCTCGGGATCGTCCGCGAGTACAAGGGCGTCGACCTGCTGATGCGGGCGCTGGCGCAGGTGCCCGGGCTCACCCTGACCGTGGCCGGCGAGATGTGGGGCGAGGCCGGTGCCGCGGTGAAGTCGCTGGCCCAGGACCCCCGGCTGCGGGGGCGCGTCGAGGTCCACGGCGGCTACGTCCCGGCCGACCGGCTCGCACCGCTGCTCGCCGGCCACGACGTGCTGGCCCTGACCTACCGCAGCGCCACGGCCTCCCAGAACGCCCTGCTCGGCCAGCGCCACGGCCTCGCCGTGCTGGCCTCGGACGTCGGGACCTTCGGGGGGCAGGTGCGCGACGGCGTCGACGGCCTGCTGGTGCCACCGAACGACGAGGACGCGCTCGTGAAGGCACTGCAGCGCCTGGCCGAGCCCGGGTATGCCGCGCAGCTGCGGTCTGCGGTGCGCGAGCCCGACCTGTCGGGTCCGTGGGCGACGTACGTCGGCCGGCTCGAGGCCCTGGCCTCTGCCGAGTCCGCGGCCGAGGGGCCCGAGGCCGAGGGGCAGCCTGGTGGGGAGGAGGCCGCGACGCAGCAGCTGTGGCGGCGGGCGTTCCGTGGTGCGCAGCGCGTGATCGCGCGCCGTCGGCCCCGGATCGAGCTGCGCGCCACCGACTTTCCCGAGTGGGTGCGCGCCTCCGACGTGCTCGCGGACGCCGAGGACGCCGACGAGGCGAAGGCCCTCGCGCGCGGGCTCGGGCTGCCGCGGTGCGCCGACGGCATCGCCGCGTGGGCGGCGCTCGGCGCGCTGGCCGCGATCGTGCGGGTGCGCGACGACGGCCGGCGCAGCGCAGTGATCGTCGACGAGTCCGGCAGCCGGTCGCCGCTGTCGAGGTGGGCGCGGGCCATCGGCTTCGCCCCCGTCGAGCTCGACCTCACCGGGGCGCGCTCGTCGGTCGAGGTGCTCGACATCGACACCGCCTCCCTCGACGTCATCGCCCGGCTCCACCCCGGCGGCTGCGACGCCGACGACGTCGACGAGGCCATGAGCCAGGCGTCGTGGGCGCTCCGCTCGGGCGGCCTGCTCTGCCTCACCCTGCCCCTCGGGCCCGCGGGCGCGGAGGGAGCGCTCGGCCCCGCCGACATGCGCGGCGTGCTGGCGCGCTCGCACGACCTCGGGTTCGTCCTGGTCGGAGACCTCGACGGCGACATCACGGGGCGGATGCGCCGGGCCTCCTCCGGTTCCACGCGCCCCGACGCTGCCTACGGGCTGCTCCGCCTGACGCTGCGGCGGCGCTGATGGCCGCCGTCCCGCGCCACCGCGTCCTCAACGGCCTGCGCATCGGGCTCGCGCTCCTGGTCACCGCCGCGGTCACCGTGGCGGTCGTGCGGAACTGGTCGGAGGTCTCGGCCGACCTGCGGCGCGTCGACGGCGGCTCGCTCGCGCTGGCCAGCGCGTTCGTGGCCGTCGCGCCGATCCTCACGATGCTGGGCTGGCGTCGGCTGCTCGCCGACCTCGGCTCGGACCTCCACGTCGCGCCGGCCGGCGGCATCTTCTTCGTGGGGCAGCTCGGCAAGTACCTCCCCGGCTCGGTGTGGAGCATCGTCGCCCAGGCCGAGATGGCCGCCCGCCTGCACATCCCGCGGAGCCGGTCGGCGGTCGTCGGCATGATCACGCTGGGGCTCGCGGCGATCTGCGGCTTCGTGGTCGGCCTTCCGGCCCTGCCGCTGCTGCTGCGCCGCGAGGGAGGCGAGGGGGTCGGCTGGCTCCTGCTCGCGCTGCCGCTCGTCGTGGTGCTGCTCTGGCCGCCACTGCTCAACTGGGGGATCGCCGTCGGCCTGCGCCTGCTGCGCCGTGAGCCGCTGGAGCACAACCTGTCCGGGCGGGCCGTCCTGACGACCGCCGCGTGCTTCATCGGCGCGTGGATCTTCTCCGGCCTGCACGCGTGGGTGCTGGTCCGCGCCATCGGGGAGCCCACGGTCGACCCGGGTCAGCTCGTCGTGGCGTCCGTCTGCGGGTTCGCCCTGGCGTCCTCGCTGGCCATGTTCAGCGTGGTGCTGCCCGCGGGCGTCGGGGTCCGTGAAGGGCTGCTCGTGCTGATCCTGGCGCCGGGCACCACCTCCACGTCCGCGGCGGCGGCGGTCGTGGTGCTCTCCCGGTTCCTCACCGTCCTCGCCGACGTCGTGTTCGCGCTGGCCGGCTGGGCGTACGCCCGCTCGCACCACCTGCTCACCAACCGGGCCGAGCGGGCCCAGGAGGGCGTGGTGCTGGAGGAGGACGCCGAGGCCGACTCCGCCGCCACGTGACACCGGAGCCGGTTCGGCCGCCCCCTAGGGTGGTGCCCATGGGTGTTGAGCGCGGCGACCGCGAGGAGCAGCTGGCGTACTCCGAGCAGATGGCCGCCATGCTCGACGAGACCAAGCGACGCAAGAAGGCCGCCAAGATCCTCGCGGTGGTGCGCCACGCCCTCGGACGGGAGGACCTCGCCGGCCTGCGCGCCCTCGACGTCGGCTGCTCCGCCGGGTTCATCGCCGACGAGCTCGCCGGGGCCGGCGCCCGGACCACCGGTGTCGACATCGACGAGCCGGGTCTGGCCGTGGCGCGCGAGCGCTTCGGCCACCGTGTCGACTTCCGCCACGCCCGCGGCGAGGCACTGCCCTTCGACGACGCCAGCATGGACGTCGTGGTCTTCAACCACATCTACGAGCACGTCGTCGACCCGGAGGCCGTGGTCGCCGACATCCACCGCGTCCTCGCTCCCGGTGGCGTGCTCTACCTCGGCGTCGGCCACCGCCACCAGGTCGTCGAGCCGCACTACAAGCTGCCGTTCCTGTCGTGGCTGCCGCAGCGCGCCGCCGACCGGTACATGCAGCTGACCCGCAAGGGCGACCACTACTACGAGCACTACTACTCCCGCGGCGGGCTGCGCGAGCTCTTCGCGGCCTTCGACGTGTGGGACTACACGCTGCCCGTGCTCGCCGACGCCTCGGCGTTCGACGGCGACGACCTCATCCCCGGGTGGGTCGCGCGGGTCCCCGAGCCGGTGCTGGCCGCCGCCCTGCCGGCCGTGCCCACGTACATCTGGGCGGCCTTCAAGGAGCCGGCGACCCCCGCCGGGCCGCCGCTACGGGTCGCCCCGCGCCACGTGTGACGCCGGGGCACATGCCCCGGACGCGCGTGTGCCGCCCGCGGTGAGCGGGCGGCACACGTCGGTGGTGGGTCCGAGGCCGGCATCAGGCGGCGCCGGGCTCCTGGGTGTCGCTGGCCGGGTGCTTCTCGATGAAGTCGACGATCACCGCGCCGGAGAGGTCGCCGCAGTACTGCCGGTGGCCGGCGTCCTTGGACCAGTGCGCCAGGGCGAACGGCTTCTCCATCGTGCCGCGCGAGCTGTCCCACTCGACGACGAGGAACTTGTCCTGCGACTCGGCCTTCTTGTTGGCCTGCTCGGCGATGTCGCGCAGCATCTGCTCCTTGCCCTTCGCCTTCTCGCCGTCGTACCAGAGGACGGTGTAGCCGTGCTCGAGGTTGTGCACGAGGGTCTCGAGCGGCGGGCGGTCCTCGGCGGTGTAGAACTTCCGGGCGCTGACCGCCGGCTGGGCGAAGTGAGGGCCGTGCGAGGGGGGTGCCGTGTCGTACTTGACGCTCGTCTGGTCGGGCTTCTGGCTGCCGGGCCCGATGTGCTCGCCGGTGCCGCTGCCCTCGTCCGTCGTGACGGCGTCGCACGAGGCCGCGGCCGCCGAGACGCCGAGGTTCGGCAGCTGCTGCGCCTTGGCGTCGTTGATCGCGTACAGCACGACGCCGCCGAGGGCCGCCAGCAGCACGAGGCAGCCGACGACGATGCCGACGACGACGCGCTGCTCCTTGGACTTCTGCGCCTTCTGGACCTCGGCCAGCCGCGCCTTGCGGTCCTGGCTCGCCTTCTTGTTGCTCACGGGTTCCTCTGGGTCGGTGGGGCCTGGGGTTCGGGCTCGGGCTCGGGGCGCAGTCTACGGGGGCCGGGCTGCGCACCTGTCAGGCCAACGGACCAGACTGCTCCCATGTCCCCGACCGGCCGCTCAGCGGACGCGTCGCCCGCCCTCACCCGGGTGTGGCGGCCCGGGCGTGCCGTGCCGGTGGGGGCGATCCTGTCGGTCTTCCGGCGCGGCGGTGGCGACCCCACCGTGCACCCGGACCGAGGGCAGGGCTGGTGGCTGGGGCTGCCCACCCCGCAGGGGCCGGCGACGCTGCGCCTCGTCGCGCAGCCGGCGCTGGGCGAGGTGCAGGCCACCGCGTGGGGGGCCGGAGCAGCCTGGGCCCTGGAGCGGGTGCCGTCCCTCCTCGGTGACGAGGACGACCCGGGCGGCTTCGTGGCCCACCACCCACCGGTGGCCCAGGCCCACACCCGGTATGCCGCGTGGCGGGTGCCGCGCTCCGGCCTGGTGATGCACGCCCTCGTCCCGGCGATCATCGAGCAGAAGGTGACAGGCCAGGAGGCCTTCTCCGCGCAGCGGCTCCTGGTGCGCAGGTACGGCACCCAGGCGCCGGGGCCGGGCGCGGAGCGCGGGTTGTTCATCCCGCCCGAGCCGGGCGTCTGGGCGAGCATCCCGTCGTGGGAGTGGCTGCGGGCCGGCGTCGACGGCGCCCGCTCGGCCGCCGTCGTCCGGGCGGCGCGCCACGCCGGCCGGCTCGAGCAGGCGGCGGCCCTGCCCCTGGCCGACGCGCGCGCCCGGCTGCGGGCCCTTCCCGGCGTCGGGGTGTGGACCTCGGCAGAGGTGGCCCAACGGGCCCTCGGCGACCCCGACTCTGTCAGCTTCGGCGACTACCACGTCGCGAAGGACATCACCTGGGCGCTGACCGGCGAGGCGCTCGACGACGACGCGCTGGCCGAGCTGCTCGAGCCGTACGCCGGGCACCGCTACCGCGTGCAGCGGCTGCTCGAGCTCGACGGCGGGCGGCGACCCAGGCGCGGCCCGCGCATGGCGCCGCGCCGACACCTCCCGACCCGCCGCTGAGCCCTGCCGCCGCCGGGCCCTGCCCTGCCCGGCCCCGTCGGCACCCAGCCCGTCCCCACTGGGCCCCGGCGGTCAGCGCTCGCGGACGAGGACGACGGCCTCCAGCCCGGGTGCACCGTCCGGAGCCTCGCCAAGGAGTCCCTCGCCCCACAGCGCCACCTCGAGCCGGGCCACGGCGCGTCCGAGCAGGTAGGGGTCCTCCGCACTGACCCGGATGTCGCGGGCGCCGGCGTCGACACCGACGCCGGGCAGGCCGTGCAGCGTCACGCGCACCGCACGGGCGACCCGCTCACCGACGGGCTCGCGGTGCACGGAC
>NZ_DATBMI010000153.1:0-5731 GCF_036554925.1 Pedococcus sp. | reverse complement strand
AGGCCTCGCCGGCCAGCCGTCGTGCGGAGTCCAGGGGGTCGTCCTCGGCGTCCTCCTGCCCCACACCCTCCTGCCCCGCGCCGAGGGTCTGGGCGAGCTCGGCCGGGTTCACCGTCAGGATCGCCCGGCCGTGGAGGTGGGCGAGGCCGTCGCGGTGACGCCCGACGTAGGCCGACGCCAGCGCGTCGAGTACGAGGGGGCACCGCAGGCGTGGGACCACCTGGGTCAGGAGCCCGACGGTCGCGTCGACGTCGGAGAAGCCCGGCCCCAGGAGCACGGCATCCGCGCCCTCGGCCAGCTCCGCGATCCTCCCCGCGCCCGAGGACGCGACGTTGCCGGCGTGGTCCGTCCGCAGGGGCGCCACCAGGGCCTCGGGGACGGCCACGGCCAGAGCCGAGGCGACCGGCGCCGCCGTCGCGATCTGGAGCTTTCCCGCGCCCGCCCGCAGCGCCGCCTCGCCCGCGAGGAGCACTGCCCCCGGGGTGCTGGCGGTACCGCCCAGCACGAGCAGCCGCCCGCGGGACTCCTTGTCCTTGCCGGGTGCCGGCAGTGGCCACTCCTGCAGGAGCGACGGCGTGATCTCCGCCGGTTCGCC
Source organism: Pedococcus sp. (assembly GCF_036554925.1). Classification (NCBI taxonomy): domain Bacteria; kingdom Bacillati; phylum Actinomycetota; class Actinomycetes; order Micrococcales; family Intrasporangiaceae; genus Pedococcus; species Pedococcus sp. The sequence goes on along the minus strand of NZ_DATBMI010000153.1, from coordinate 5,136 downwards.
GGCCTGCCGGCGCGCGCCGCTCAGGTCAGCGGGCATGGTTCGACTCCCGCGACCGCGACGGCTCGGCGGTCGTGGGGGCGGAGCCCTCGACCGCCGAGGTGTCGGCGAACCGCACGAGCTCGAGCCCGCTCCCGCCACCGGCCCGGTAGGTGGTGAGGGAGCAGTTCGGCAGGTCCGTGGTGCTGTCGATCTCGAGCAGCTCCTGCTCGGTCAGGTCCTCCAGGACGTACCGGAAGCTCATGATCACTGCCTGGTGGGTGAACAGCCAGACCCGCTTCCCCTCGTACCCCTCGCGCAGGTCCGCCAGCAGCGAGCGGACGCGCAGGGTGACGTCGCACCAGCTCTCGCCGGACGGGGGTGCGTAGTAGAACTTGCCCACGTGGGACTGGCGCTGCGCCTCGGAGGCGTACTCCTCGCGGATGCCCGCCGACGTCAGCCCGTCGAAGACACCGAGGTCGCGCTCGCGCAGGCGCTCGTCGAGGACCAGCTCGTGCGCGGAGCCCCACGCCTCCACCGCCGCTGCAGCGGTCTCCGCGGCCCGGCGGTAGGGCGAGCAGACGATGAGGTCGGGGGCCCCGCCGACGTCTCCGGCCCGGAGGAAGGCGCCCAGCGCCCGGGCCTGCTCGCGGCCCGTGTCGGACAGGGGCGTGTCCGCGTCGCGGAAGTCCAGGTCGAGCCGGGCCGCCCCGCGACGGCCGGCCTCGGAGGCCGCGAGGTTACCCACACTCTGTCCGTGCCGGACCAGCACCATGTGGCTCGGCCACCTCGACGAGACGATCAGCTTTCCCCTGGGCATCCCCCCATGCTGGTGCAATCCGCCTCGGTCCGCTCGCTGCGCCGGGTCACTCCGGCAGCGGCGTGAGCAGGGCGAGCGGCATGGTCCGTCCCGACTTCCTCTCGTAGTCCGCGAAGCGGGGGACCTGCGCCACGACGACCTCGCGGAAGGCGGTGTCCCGCTCCTCGCCGGCGAGCACCCGCGCGCTGGCCGGGAAGGTGGTGCGGCCGACCTGGACCATGGCCACCGGCGCCTTCCGGAGGTTCTTGAACCAGTCGGGGTCGTGCTCCATGCCGCCGCCGGACCCGACCACGAGGTAGCCGCCCTGGTGGTCGAAGTAGCCCACCGGCGTCGTCCTGGCGCGGCCCGTCCGGCGGCCCGGCACGGTCAGCAGCAGGACCCGGACGCCCCCGGCTCCCCTGCCCCCGAGGCGGCCGCCCGAGCGGCGGTACACGCCGACACCGATGCGGTTGGCAGTGGACATCACGCGGTGCATGACCGTGCTCATCTCGGACCTCCCACGCCGCGGGTCCCGGACCTCCGCCGACAGCGACAGTCTCCCACCCGACCCACGTCCGGGGCACGGCCGCGGGGGGCTCTGTCCGCGGGGCGACCGCGCGGCATACCCGGCCTGTGGGCCTCGATAGACTGCGGGAGCCTTCTTCCCTGCCACGCCCCAGGAGACACCCGAATGGGCCACGTCGTCATTGACGTCATGCTGAAGCCAGAGATCCTCGACCCCCAGGGACAGGCCGTGAACGGCGCGCTCCCACGGCTGGGCTTCGAGCAGTTCACCGACGTGAGGCAGGGCAAGCGCTTTGTCCTGAGCGTCGACGGGGCGGTCACCGACGAGGTGCTCGCCGCCGCGCGGGAGGCCGCCGAGACGCTGCTCTCGAACCCCGTGATCGAGGACGTCGTCTCGGTCCGGGCGGAGCAGGACGACTCCGGCGTCCGGGCAGAGGACCCCGACCAGTGAAGGTCGGGGTCGTCACCTTTCCGGGGTCCCTCGACGACCGCGACGCCGCACGGGCCGTCCGCGCCGTCGGTGGCGAGTCGGTCAGCCTCTGGCACGGCGACGCCGACCTCAGGGGCGTCGACGCGGTCATCCTGCCCGGCGGTTTCTCCTACGGCGACTACCTGCGCTGCGGGGCCATCGCCCGCTTCGCGCCGGTCATGGAGGCCCTCGTCCCGGCGGCCCGGGGTGGCCTGCCGGTGCTCGGGATCTGCAACGGCTTCCAGGTGCTCTGCGAGAGCCACCTGCTGCCGGGCGCGCTGATCCGCAACGACCACCGCAAGTTCAACTGCGTCGACACCCGGCTGCGGGTCGAGAACGCCTCCACGCCCTGGACGTCCGACTTCGAGCAGGGCCAGGAGATCACCATCGTCCTCAAGAACGGCGAGGGCGGCTTCGTGGCCGACGAGCGCACCCTCGACGAGCTGGAGGGGGAGGGTCGCGTGGTGTTCCGGTATGCCGTGGAGCCGGGTGGGCGCAACCCCAACGGCTCGTACCGCGACATCGCCGGCATCAGCAACGAGCGCGGGAACGTCGTCGGCCTCATGCCGCACCCCGAGCACTGCGTCGAGGAGGGCTACGGCCCGAGCCTCGACGGCCTCCCGTTCTTCACGTCCGTCCTGAAGCAGGTGGTGTCCGCGTGACCGCGCAGACCAGCACGACCCCCGCCCACGCCCCGCACGTCGACACGGTCGAGCACGCCGGGGCGACCCCCGACCACGAGCAGCCCTGGGTCGAGCTCGGGCTGAAGCAGGACGAGTACGTGCGGATCCGTGAGATCCTCGGCCGCCGTCCGACGAGCGCCGAGCTGGCGATGTACTCCGTCATGTGGTCCGAGCACTGCTCGTACAAGTCGAGCAAGGTCCACTTCCGGCACTTCGCCGAGAACACCACCGACGAGATGCGCGAGAAGCTGCTCGTCGGCATCGGCGAGAACGCCGGGGTGGTCGACATCGGCGACGGCTGGGCGGTGACCTTCAAGGTGGAGTCGCACAACCACCCGTCCTACGTCGAGCCCTACCAGGGTGCGGCCACGGGCGTCGGCGGCATCGTGCGCGACATCATGTCGATGGGTGCCCGGCCGATCGCGGTCATGGACCCGCTCCGCTTCGGCAACCTCAACCACCCTGACACCCAGCGCGTGCTGCCCGGCGTCGTCGCCGGGGTCGGCGGCTACGGCAACTGCCTCGGCCTGCCCAACATCGGCGGCGAGGTCGTCTTCGACGACTGCTACCAGGGCAACCCGCTCGTCAACGCGCTCTGCGTCGGGGCGATGCGCCGAGAGGACATCCACCTCGCGAAGGCCTCCGGGGCCGGCAACAAGGTCATCCTCTTCGGGGCCAAGACCGGCGGCGACGGCATCGGCGGCGTCTCGGTGCTCGCGTCCGAGACCTTCGAGGAGGGCGGGCCGGCCAAGCGGCCGGCCGTCCAGGTCGGCGACCCGTTCGCCGAGAAGGTCCTCATCGAGTGCTGCCTCGACCTGTACAAGGCGGGTGTCGTCGACGGCATCCAGGACCTCGGCGGTGCCGGGCTCTCCTGCGCCACCAGCGAGCTCGCGTCCAACGGCGACGGCGGCATGCAGGTCGAGCTCGACCTCGTGCCACTGCGCGACTCCTCCCTCCGGCCCGAGGAGATCCTGATGTCGGAGAGCCAGGAGCGGATGATGGCCGTCGTCGAGCCGTCGAGGCTCGACGAGTTCCTGGCGATCACCGACCGCTGGGACGTCGAGGCCACCGTCATCGGTGAGGTGACCGACGGGGCGCACCTCGTCATCACCTGGCACGGTGAGGTCATCGTCGACGTCCCGCCGCGCTCGGTGGCCCACGACGGCCCGGTCTACCACCGCCCGCTGGAGCGGCCGGCGTACCTCGACGCCCTGCAGGACAACGGGACCCACGCTCTTCCGCGCCCCACGAGCGGCGAGGCGGTCAAGCACGACCTGCTCACCCTGCTCGCGTCACCTAACCTCTGCGACAAGTCCTGGGTCACCGACCAGTACGACCGCTACGTCCTCGGCAACACCGCGCTCGCGATGCCCGACGACGCCGGGGTCGTGCGTGTCGACGAGGAGAGCGGCCGCGGGGTCGCGGTCAGCACCGACTGCAACGGCCGGTTCGCCAAGCTCGACCCGTATGCCGGTGCACAGCTCGCGCTCGCCGAGGCCTACCGCAACGTGGCCACGGCCGGGGCGACCCCACTGGCCATCACCGACTGCCTCAACTTCGGCTCGCCGGAGGACCCGGGCGTGATGTGGCAGTTCGAGCAGGCGGTCAAGGGCATCGCCGAGGGCTGCCGCGAGCTCGGTGTCCCGGTCACCGGCGGCAACGTCTCGTTCTACAACCAGACCGGCGACGTCGCGATCCACCCGACCCCGGTCATCGGCGTGCTCGGCGTGATGGACGACGTCGCGCGCCGCACCCCGTCGGGCTGGAGGACGCCCGGCCAGGTCGTCTACCTGCTCGGCACGACCCGCGACGAGCTCGATGGCGGCGAGTGGTCGCACGTGCTGCACGGCCACCTCGGCGGGCGCCCGCCGCGAGTCGACCTGGCGGCCGAGAGGCTGCTCGGCGAGATCCTCGTCAACGCCAGCCGCGACGGGCTCGTCGACGCCGCCCACGACCTCTCTGACGGCGGCCTCGCGATCGCCCTCGCCGAGGCCACCCTGCGCCACGGCGTGGGCGCGCGGGTCTGGCTCGACGCGGTGTGCGAGCGCGACGGGATCGACGCGTTCACCGCGCTGTTCAGCGAGTCGACGGCCCGCGCGGTCGTGGCCGTTCCGCGCTCGGAGGAGGTGCGGTTCACCGACATGTGCACCGCCCGCGGCCAGGTCCACGCCCGCATCGGCGTGGTCGACGACCAGACCGACGGCATCGACGTGCAGGGCCAGTTCGCGGTGAACCTCGCGGAGCTGCGCGAGGCCCACACCCGGACCCTGCCGGCCGTCTTCGGCGCCTGAGCCGCGGAGGGCACGAGCCCGTATGCCGCCACGCCGCCGGGTCCCCGTCGAGTCGGGGGCTGCCGCCGTGCGCCAGTGGCGTGACGAGGACGGCGCGGTCGAGCGCGCCGTCCTCGCCACCGCCGTGCGCTACTCGCTCGAGGAGCTCGCCCAGCGGGCCCCGGGCCGCAGCGTCGAGGTGCGGGTGCCGCCCTTCGGAGCCGTGCAGTGCATCGCCGGCCAGACGCACACGCGCGGCACGCCGCCCAACGTGATCGAGACGGACGCCGCGACCTGGCTCGCGCTCGCGGTCGGCGTCCTCGGCTGGGAGCAGGCGTGGGAGTCGGGTGCCCTGCGGGTGAGCGGGCACCGCGCGGACCTCGCCCCCTACCTGCCTCTCGTCTGACAACGGCG
>NZ_DATBMI010000147.1:0-3690 GCF_036554925.1 Pedococcus sp. | reverse complement strand
GCCGAGATGCCGACCTTCCTCTCCTACCTGACCGAGAAGAGGCTCTCGAGGCACCCGGAGGAGTTCGGCCGGGGCGCGATCGAGGGCGTCGCCGGGCCGGAGGCGGCCAACAACGCCTCGGCGGCCGGCACGCTGGTGCCGCTGCTCGCCCTCGGCCTGCCGACCAACGCCACCGCGGCCATCATGCTGGCCGCGCTGCAGGGCTACGGCATGGAGCCCGGCCCGCTGCTGCTGGAGAAGCAGCCGGCCCTGGTGTGGGCCCTCATCGCCAGCCTCTTCATCGGCAACACCATGCTGCTGGTGCTCAACCTCCCGCTCGCCCCGGCATGGGCCAAGCTGCTGCAGATCCCGCGGCCCTACCTGTATGCCGGGATCCTCTTCTTCGCGTCCATGGGCGCCTACGCGGTCAACGCGCAGCCGTTCGACCTCTTCCTCCTCCTGGTGCTGGGCCTGCTCGGGTTCGCGATGCGGCGCTTCGGTCTCCCGGTGCTGCCGCTCATCGTCGGGGTGATCCTCGGGCCGCTCGCGGAGAAGCAGGCGCGGCGCTCGCTGCAGCTGTCGGGCGGCGACCCGTCGGGGCTCATCGGAGGGCCGGTGGCCTGGGTCTGCTACGCGATCATCGCCGTCGTGCTGCTCTGGCCGCTCATCTCCAGGCTGGTGCGCAGGAACCGCGACAGTGACCGGGATGACCGGAATGGCCGGGATGACCACGACAGGGAGGTGGTGGCATGACCGTCCTCGTGGGCTACGTGCCGAACGCGTTCGGGGAGGCCGCGCTCACCGCGGCCGTCGACGAGGCCAGGCGTCGCGGGGAGCGGCTGCTGGTGGTCAACATGTCGCGCGACGACGTGCTCGTCGACGCACGGCGGGCCGGCGAGGAGCAGCTGGCCCGGGTCGGCCGCGACCTCGCGGAGCTCGGGGCGCGCTTCGAGGTCCGCCAGATCGAACGGGGCAACGATGCGGCCGAGGTGATCCTGGCGCTGGCCACCGAGGAGTCCGCCTCGGTCGTCGTCATCGGGATCCGGCACCGGTCCCCGGTGGGCAAGCTGCTCCTCGGCTCGGTGGCACAGCGGATCCTGCTCGACGCCCCGTGCCCGGTGCTCGCGGTGAAGGCCGCCTGACGCCGCTGCCAACGCCCCGGCCACCGTCCCTGCCCAGCCGTCCCGTCTCGCATCCGAGACATAATCCGCCCGCCGCTCCTCCCCGGGAGGTGCGGCGGGCGGTGCAATGGTGGGTATGAGCACCAGCACCGCCACGCAGCAGGTAACCGTCGGCACCGGCCCGGTCTCCTTCGACGACGTGGTCGCCGTCGCGCGCCACGACGCCGCCGTCCGCATCTCCGAGGAGTCGCTGGCCGAGGTGCGCCGGAGCCGGGCCGTCATCGATGCCCTCGCCGACGACGACGAGCCGCACTACGGCGTCTCGACCGGTTTCGGGGCGCTGGCGACCCGGCACATCCCGGTCGACCGCCGCGCCCAGCTCCAGCGGAGCCTGGTGCGCTCGCACGCCGCCGGCTCCGGGCCCGAGGTGGAGCGCGAGGTCATCCGGGCGCTGATGCTGCTGCGCGTCTCGACCCTCGCGACCGGCCGCACCGGCATCCGCGAGGAGACGCTCCAGACCTACGTCGCCATGCTCAACGCCGGCATCACCCCGGTCGTCCACGAGTACGGCTCGCTCGGCTGCTCCGGCGACCTCGCGCCGCTCTCCCACTGCGCCCTCGCGCTCATGGGGGAGGGCGTCGTCCGGGATGCCGCCGACGAGCGGATGCCCACGGCCGAGGCCTTCGCGGCGGCCGGCATCACGCCCGTCGAGCTGCGTGAGAAGGAGGGACTCGCCCTCATCAACGGCACCGACGGCATGCTCGGCCAGCTCGTCCTCGCCATCACGGACCTGCGCCGGCTGCTCCGGGTCGCCGACCTGACTGCGGCCATGAGCGTCGAGGCCCAGCTCGGCACCGACGACGTCTTCGCCGCGGACCTGCACGACCTCCGTCCGCAGCCGGGCCAGGGGCTCTCGGCCTCGAACCTGCGCCGGCTCATGCAGGGCAGCGAGATCCGCGAGAGCCACCGCACCGACGCCTGCACCAGGGTCCAGGACGCCTACTCCCTGCGCTGCTCGCCGCAGGTGGCGGGCGCCGTGCGTGACACCGTGGCGTATGCCGCGCAGGTGGCCGGTTTCGAGCTCGCCTCCGCGGTCGACAACCCGGTCGTCACGAAGGACGGCCGCGTGGAGTCCAACGGCAACTTCCACGGCGCACCGGTCGCCTACGTCCTCGACTTCCTCGCGATCGTCGCCGCCGACCTCGCCTCGATCTCGGAGCGCCGCACGGACCGCTTCCTCGACGTGAGCCGCAGCCACGGGCTGGGTGCCTTCCTGGCCCACGACCCGGGGGTCGACTCCGGGCACATGATCGCTCAGTACACCCAGGCAGCGATCGTCTCCGAGATGAAGCGGCTCGCAGCCCCGGCGTCGGTCGACTCGATCCCGAGCTCGGCGATGCAGGAGGACCACGTCTCGATGGGCTGGTCCGCCGCCCGCAAGCTGCGGCGCTCCGTCGACGGCCTCACCCGGGTCCTGGCAATCGAGCTGCTGACGGCGGCCCGCGCCCTCGACCTGCGCGCTCCGCTGCGGCCGGCTCCCGCCACTGCTGCGGTGCTCGCTGCCCTCCGGGCATCGGGCGCCCAGGCGCCCGGGCCCGACCGCTTCCTCGCCCCCGAGATCGAGACGGCGGTCCAGCTCGTCGCCTCAGGCGCGGCCGTGACCGCCGCCGAGTCCGTCACCGGCCCGCTCGACTGAGCCGCCCGGCATACCCACTGCGCTCCTGAACGCCTCGAACGACTGACCTCTGGAACGACAAGCCCTGAAGGAGAACGACATGGAAGGCGCCCGCCCCGTCCGCGCCCCGCGCGGCACGAAGCTCACCGCAACCCACTGGGGTGCCGAGGCACCGCTGCGGATGCTCATGAACAACCTCGACCCCGAGGTGGCCGAGCGCCCCGACGACCTCGTGGTCTACGGCGGCACCGGCCGGGCGGCGCGCGACTGGAAGTCCTTCGACGCCATGGTGCGCACCCTCACCACGCTCAAGCCCGACGAGACGATGCTCGTGCAGTCGGGGCGCCCAGTCGGCGTGATGCAGACGCACGAGTGGGCTCCGCGGGTCCTCATCGCCAACTCCAACCTGGTGGGCGACTGGGCCACGTGGCCGGAGTTCCGCCGGCTGGAGCACCTCGGCCTGACCATGTACGGCCAGATGACCGCCGGCTCGTGGATCTACATCGGCACGCAGGGGATCGTGCAGGGGACCTACGAGACCTTCGCCGCGGTGGCGGAGAAGCGCTTCGGCGGCACGCTCGCCGGGACGCTGACCCTCACCGGCGGGTGCGGCGGCATGGGCGGCGCCCAGCCCCTCGCCGTGACCCTCAACGAGGGCGTCTGCCTCATCGTCGACGTCGACCCGGCCCGCCTGCACCGCCGGGTCGAGCACCGCTACCTCGACGAGGTCGCCTCCTCGCTCGACGAGGCGGTCGAGAAGGCCCTGAAGGCCAAGGAGGAGAAGCGCGCCTGGTCGATCGGCGTCGTCGGCAACGCCGCCACCGTCTTCCCGGAGCTGCTGCGCCGCGGGGTCCCGATCGACATCGTGACCGACCAGACCAGCGCCCACGACCCGCTGTCCTACCTGCCCGAGGG
>NZ_DATBMI010000115.1:0-6915 GCF_036554925.1 Pedococcus sp. | reverse complement strand
CCGCCACCGGCGCCATCAGCCGTTCGGCCGAGTTCCGCTGGGCCGTGGCGGTTTTCCGACGCTGACCTGCGCTCTTGACCTACGCTTTACCCGTGCGAAATCCCTTCGGAGCGGGTGACAAGCCCGTCATCGACCCCCGGTGGCAGGAGTATCTCGAGACCGACGAGTTCGGCGGCCGCGCGGCCCGGGCGCGCATCGGCGAGAGCCCTCACGAGCGCGAGCTGCGTGACCTGATGACGTCGATCGTCGCCCCCTGGCAGCGCGGAGACGCATCCTCCCGCGAGACGCTGATCCGCCTGCGGCGCCTGGCCGACCTCCAGCTCTGAGACCAGACCTCCGGCACCGAGACCAGACCTCCGGCACCGAGACCCACGGACGAGAGGTATGCCGCGTGGCCCGGCCACGCGGCATACCTCTGCCTGGGGGTGGTCAGCCGAAGATCGCCCGGCCCAGGAAGAACAGCCCGATCAGCGCGCTGGTGGCGACGATCGCCCCCGCGAAGATGACCGCGCCGCGCTGCTCGGCGCCCATCCGCTCCTTCCAGCCCGCGCGGCTCGCGGCGTCGCGGATGATGTTGCGGCCCTCGTTCGCGTTGAAGCGGTAGTCGACGACCTTGGTGAGCTGGCGGGTCTGCGCGTCGACGCCGTACTGCTTCTGGAAGCTGAGCTGGTAGACGCGGCCGCGCTTGAACGAGCGCTCGGCGTGCAGGCTGGGCGGGCTGCTCACGCCGGCCCCGGCGTTCCAGCGCACGGAGTTCTCGACGTCGGTGATCGACAGCGTCCTGGACTTGTCGTACGTGCGGACCTCGTAGGTGAACACGCGCTTGAGGCCGTTCTTGCGGATCAGCGTGTACCACTGCGCGTCCACGACGTCGATCGTCACGGTGAAGCCGTCCGGCGTCTCCTCGACGACGTACGGCGTGCCCTCGGTGGCCTCGCGGACCGAGGCGATCAGCTCCTGCGTTGCGCCCACGCGCGTGCCTCCCTCTAGGTGCTGCTCTAGGTGCGGCGCGACCTCCCCTGCTTCGTGGGCGGCGCCGACGGGTGTGGCGAACAGGCTAGTACCCCTTCTCCGGGCACATCGGACAGCTCCACCGATTCCGCCGGAAACCACCCCAGATGGCTCGCGTACCAGCGACCCGTGCTGGTCGTCAGCTCGCACACCACCCGCGTCCGGCCTCCGGCCCAGTTGCCCTGGCTCGAGTCGGGGGAGAGCGGGGCGTCGTCGCTCGGCGCAGTCCGCGCGACCGTCGGCCCGGTGAAGGTGCCCCAGGCGTAGAGGGGCTGCAGGGGTGGGGTCTCGGTGGGGGCGCTCTTGCCGAGGTCGGCCACCACCACGCCGTCGTCGGAGTACTGCAGGCGCACCTTCAGGCGGGCCTCCTCGACCAGGCCCTGCGGCGAGTCCCAGTCCGGCTGTCCGTCCGGCCCGCGCGCGGGCGTCCGGAAGACGCGGTAGTCGAAGGTGAACCAGTTGAACCGGTTCGCCGTCCGCCGCATCGGGGCGACCCGTTCGGCCATCGCGACGTCGGACCACGCGGCCAGGAACTCCTCGCGGCTGCGGCCCGCCTGCGCGTCAGGGCCCAGCGCCTCCCACGCCTGCTCCGGCTGCGTGCCGCCGGCCAGGCCCAGGTAGCCGTCGACCGCGGCCTGGGCGTCCGCCGCCGTGACCCGCTGCCACTGCTGGTCGCACTGCCCGCTCCACTGGAACACCGGCGCAGTCCAGCCCTGGCAGAACCACCGCTGGACGCTCGGCGTGGTGTACCAGAGCAGGACGAACGCGCCCAGAACCGCGACCACCGCCCAGAAGCGCAGCCGATGGCTCTTGCGCGCGCGCACGTCGAGCATGCCGTGCCTCCCCACTCACCCTGGGGGCAGGGTGACAGGACAGCGCCCGGATGGGTTCCCCCATCTGTCGGAGATGGAGGGGCCGAGATCGGCGTCAGGCGCTGATCTGCAACCAGTCGTACCAGCCGTTGTGCAGCACGAGCCAGGCGATCAGCCCGTAGCCCGCCTGCCCGGGGTGGTGCGCCACGCCGCTCGCCGCCAGGTCGGAGCGCCACTGCTCGTGGCCCAGCAGCGGCCGGTAGCAGTCGACGAACGGGACGCCGCGGCGCGAGCACACGTCGGCCTGCGCCTCGACGAGGACCTCGAGCTTGGCGTTGAGGTCGTGGTCGCCCGACGGCGGGGGGCTGACGACGAAGGTGCCGATGCCGGCGCTCGCCGCGTCGTCGAGGATGTTCGCGAGGTTGAGCCGGTGCCGGGCGAGCGTCACGCCGGTCGCGGCGTCGTTGCCCCCGACGGAGATGACCAGGCGCCTCTCGGAGCGGCCGGCCCACCGCGGCGGGCACTCGGTGCGCCACCGGTTCAGCACGTCGGCGGAGGTGTCGCCGCGCACCCCGAGGTTGTATGCCGTGAGCTCGAGGTCGGGGTGCTGCGTGCGCCCCACGACGCGGGAGACCCAGCCCTGCCCCTTCGGGTCGCCGACGCCCGCGACGAGCGAGGCGCCGATGAAGACCAGGCCCACGTCGCGCGGCCCGTCGGTGGCGACGTGGAACTCTGCGGACGGGGTGAACTCGGGCTCGGTGCTCAACGGATCAGTCCTCATCGTCATCGAGGCGGGCCAGCCAGGTGGCGAAACGCTCGATGGGCGTCTCGAAGTCGGGGTTCAGGTCGACGAACGTGCGCAGCTGCTCGGCCAGCCACTCGAGGGAGACCTCTTCCTCCCCGCGGCGGGCCGCGAGCTCCTCGATGCCCCGGTCGGTGAAGTACACGCCTGCGAGGCTATCGCGACCGGCGCCCGCCCCCGGAGGCGGCACGCGGCATACGGGCTGGTGGTGGGCCTGTCGGGTGGCGTCAGGCGGACGCGACGCCGATGCGGCCCTCGCGGAACGCCTCGACGAACAGCGCCCAGTCCTCGCGCACCCGCGCGGAGTAGGAGATGCCGAACTCGACGACGTCCTCGGTGAACTGCCGGCGGCGGCCCTCGAGGCAGCGGGCGATCACCTCCTCGGTCTGGAACTGCACCAGCGTCTGGTCGCTGTCCTCGTCGGCGGCGCAGTGCACCTTCGCGGTGGCCCGGCCCAGCAGGTCGACCACCGCGGCGATCTCGTCGGGCTCGGTGATGGAGTGCCACGCCAGGTCGACCTCGTACGGCGAGACCTCCGAGATGACGTAGCCGACGCCGTCGAGCGTGGTGTGGCCCAGCAGCGGGTCGGTGTGCACCTGCAGGGCCCGCTGGCTGACCACCGTGCGGTGGGCCTCGTGCTCGAAGTAGCCCTCCACGGTGCCGCGGTCGACGAACCGGCTGACGGCGGGGATGTTGGCCTGCTTCATCGACAGCACGACGTCGTTGTCGAGCGCCTGGCTGTAGCCCTCGACCAGCAGTGAGTAGGCGGGCAGGCCGGCGCTGCCGATGCCGAAGCCGCTGCTGCCGACCACGTCGACGAGGTCGTAGAACAGCGGGCGGTCGAAGCGCTTGTCCTGCGGGATGGTCTCGAGGTAGGCCTCGAAGGCCGTGACCACCCGGCGGCGCTCCGGTCGGCCGAGGCGGCGGACTCCGGGGCCGTCACGGAAGACCCGCTTGGCGCCGTCCTGGACGGTCATGTCGTCGAGCAGGTTGGCCCGGCGCCTGGTCCGGGCGTACATCAGCGCCGCGAGCACCGGCCCGTGCGTGTTGTCGAGGCGCAGCGCGAAGTCGAGGTCGTCGTCGCGGTGCAGGTAGTGGTTGAGCTGGCCGAGGTAGGCGCGCAGGTAGCGGGCGACGAGGCGGCGCACGTCGGCCTCGGGGAGCGCCTTCTGCCAGCCGAGCAGGGCCAGGCTCGCGGCGAAGCGCTTGAGGTCCCAGGTGTAGCGGCCGATGTAGGCCTCGTCGAAGTCGTTGATGTCGAAGACGAGCCGGCCGTCGGAGTTGAGGTAGGTGCCGAAGTTCTCGGCGTGCAGGTCGCCGTGGATCCAGATCCTGCTGCTCTCGTCGTCGACGTACGGGTCGTCGGCCCTGCTGAGGTCGCCGCCCGTGACGTCGGCGTAGAACAGGCAGGCGGTGCCCCGGTAGAACGCGTGCGGGTCGGCCGCCATCTTGCGGAACTTGGTGCGGAACGCCAGCGGGTCGGCCGCCATCAGCGGGGCGAAGGCGTCGCCCATGACGTCGATGATCTGCGCGGTGCGCTTGCTCGCTGTCGGCACCCTCGGACTCTAGGGGCCGTGGGCACCCTGCGCAGCCCCACGGCATACCGTCATCTCCACACGCTTCTGGCCACCCACTCGGCATGTTGGCGGTGATGAGCCGCCGTATGCCGTGTGAGTGGCCAGAAGTGCGAAGCGGGAGAGGGGGAGGCGCTGGGGTCAGCGGGCGAAGGCCGCCTCGATCAGCTCCTGCTGCTCGACCTGGTGCTTCTTGGTCGAGCCGGTGGCCGGGGAGGCCGACGCGCGGCGGGAGACGACCCGCAGCGGGCGGCTCTCGCCGAACTCCGCGAGCATGCCCGGCAGGTTGAGCGCCATGAACGGCCAGGCGCCCTGGTTCTGCGGCTCGTCCTGGACCCAGACGACGTCGGCGTTCGGGTACTCCCGCAGCTGGGCCGCGATGTCGTGGGCCGGGAGCGGCGCGAGCTGCTCGACCCGGACGATCGCGGTCTGCTGGTCGCCGGCCTTCTCGCGGGCCGCCTCGAGGTCGTAGACGACCTTGCCGCTCGCGAGCAGCACCCGGGTGACCGCGCCCTTGTCGAGCGGGGCGGTGTCGGGCAGGACCGGGCGGAAGGTGCCGGTCGTGAAGTCCTCGACCGCGCTCGAGGCCGCCTTGAGCCGCAGCATCGACTTCGGGGTGAAGACGATGAGCGGGCGGCGCGGCCGGGCGTAGGCCTGCCGGCGCAGCAGGTGGAAGTAGGACGCCGGGGTCGACGGGTAGGCGACCGTCATGTTGTCCTCGGCGCACATCTGGAGGAACCGCTCGATGCGCGCGGAGGAGTGGTCCGGGCCCTGGCCCTCGTAGCCGTGGGGGAGCAGCAGCACGACGGACGAGCGCTGGCCCCACTTCTGCTCCGAGGAGGAGATGAACTCGTCGACGACCGTCTGCGCGCCGTTGAAGAAGTCGCCGAACTGCGCCTCCCACAGCACGAGCGCGTCGGGCCGCTCGACGGAGTAGCCGTACTCGAAGCCCATCGCCGCGAACTCGGAGAGCAGGGAGTCGTAGACCCAGAAGCGGGCCTGGCCCTCGCCGAGGTAGAGCAGCGGCGTCCACTCCTCGGCCGTCACCTTGTCGATCAGGACCGCGTGGCGCTGGACGAACGTGCCGCGGCGGGAGTCCTGGCCGGCGAGGCGCACCGGGGTGCCCTCCTTGAGCAGGGAGCCGAACGCGAGGAGCTCGCCGGTCGCCCAGTCGATGCCGCCCTCGCGGACGGACTGCGCCCGCTTCTCCATGGCCTGCTTGAGCTTCGGGTGGACCGTGAAGCCGTGCGGCATGTTGACGAAGGCGTCGCCGATGTGCTCGAGCTCCTCGCGCGGCACGGCGGTGTCGGTGGCCGACCGGGTGGTCTGGTCGGCGGCCTGCGCGGTCGGCGGCTCGAGGCCGGAGTGGCCCTCGACGTCGGTGCCGGCCAGGGTCGGGTCGCTGCTCGCCGGGGCGGCGGCCGACTCCTTGATGGCCTCCTTGGTCTCGATGAACACCCGCTCGAGCTGCTGCTGGTAGTCGCGCAGCGCGGCCTCGGCGTCCTCGACGGAGATGTCGCCGCGGCCGATGAGCGCCTCGGTGTAGAGCTTGCGGACGCTGCGCTTGGCCTCGATGAGGTTGTACATCAGCGGCTGCGTCATCGACGGGTCGTCGCCCTCGTTGTGACCGCGGCGGCGGTAGCACACCATGTCGACGACGACGTCCTTGTTGAACTCCTGGCGGAACTCGAACGCGAGCTCGGCGACCCGCACGCAGGCCTCCGGGTCGTCGCCGTTCACGTGGAAGATCGGCGCCTGGATCATCCGGGCCACGTCGGTGGAGTAGGTGCTCGACCGCGAGGAGCTCGGCGAGGTCGTGAAGCCGACCTGGTTGTTGATGACGACGTGGATCGTGCCGCCGGTGCGGTAGCCGCGCAGCTGGCTCAGGTTCAGCGTCTCGGCGACGACGCCCTGGCCCGCGAACGCCGCGTCGCCGTGCAGCAGCACGGGCAGCACGGTGAAGTCCTCGCCGGCGAGGTTGAGGCGGTCCTGCTTGGCGCGGGCGATGCCCTCGAGCACCGGGTTGACGGCCTCGAGGTGGCTCGGGTTCGCGGCGAGGTAGACCTTGGTCTTGGAGCCGTCCTCGGTGACGAACTCGCCCTCGGTGCCGAGGTGGTACTTCACGTCGCCGGAGCCCTGCACCGAGCGCGGGTCCTGCTTGCCCTCGAACTCGCGGAAGATCTGGCCGTAGGACTTGCCCGCGATGTTGGCGAGCACGTTGAGGCGCCCCCGGTGCGGCATGCCGATGCAGACCTCGTCCATGTTCTCGGACGCGGCCCGGCACAGGATGCGGTCGAGCAGGGCGATGACCGACTCGCCGCCCTCGAGGGAGAACCGCTTCTGCCCGACGAACTTGGTCTGCAGGAAGGTCTCGAACGCCTCGGCGGCGTTGAGCTTGCGCAGGATCCGCAGCTGCTCGTCGGGGCTCGGCTTCGTGAACCCGACCTCGACCTTGGACTGGATCCACTCGCGCTGCTGCGGGTCCTGGATGTGCATGTACTCGGTACCGATGGTGCGGCAGTACGAGTCGCGCAGGATGCCCAGGATCTTGCGCAGCCTGAGCATCGGCTCGCCGCCGAAGCCGCCGGTGGCGAAGTCGCGCTCGAGGTCCCACAGGGTCAGGCCGTGGCTGGTGACGTCGAGGTCGGGGTGGCGGCGCTGGCGGTACTCCAGCGGGTCGGTGTCGGCCATGAGGTGGCCGCGCACGCGGTAGGCG
>NZ_DATBMI010000064.1:0-10228 GCF_036554925.1 Pedococcus sp. | reverse complement strand
TTCCTCAAGGTCATGGTCTTCGCGGTCGTGATCATCCTCATCCACTGCTACTACGGCTACACCGCGTCCGGCGGCCCGGCTGGGGTGGGCGTGGCAGTCGGCAAGGCGGTGCGCACCTCCATCGTGGCCATCAACATCGTCGACTTCTTCTTCTCGCTCGCGGTGTGGGGCGCATCGACCACGGTCAGGATCGCGGGGTAGGGATGTCGAGCCAGCACACCGAGCAGGGCGTCGGGCCCGCCAAGGGGTTCATGTCGAGACTGGGCAACCACGCCTACGGGGTGGCCTTCCTCGTCGTGGTGGCCTCCCTCATCGGCCTGTCGGTCGCCTCCTTCAAGAAGGTCTTCACCGACGTGGTCATGGTCTCGCTCGAGACCGACCGGGTCGGCTCCCAGCTGCAGGAGGCGTCCGACGTCAAGCTGCGGGGCCTCATCGTCGGCGAGGTCCGCTCGGTCGAGACGACGGGGCGGGGCGCACGCCTCGGCCTGGCCCTCGACCCGGCGATGGTGCCGCAGATCCCCGCCGGCGTCAGCGCCCGCCTCCTGCCCAAGACGCTGTTCGGTGAGCGCTACGTCGACCTCGTGACCCCCGAGGGCGATGCGGGCCGGCCGATCCGGGCCGGCGACGTCATCGGCCAGGACCGCACCACCGTCGCGATCGAGCTCGAGCGGGTCTTCGAGGACCTCCTGCCCCTGCTGCGCACCGTACGCCCGGAGAAGCTGGCCGCGACCCTCAACGCGCTCGCCACGACGCTCGACGGCCGCGGCACCCGGCTGGGAAGGAACCTCGTGCTCGCGGACGCCTACTTCAAGGAGCTCAACCCCCGGATGCCCACCATCCAGGCGGACATCTCCGGCCTCGCGGACCTCGCCAGCACGTATGCCGTGGCCGCGCCCGAGCTCGTGAGGGCGGCGAAGGCGCTCGTCACGACGAACACCACGATCGTCCAGAAGCAGGACTCGCTGCGGGGCTTCTTCGCCGGCACCGCCGGGTTCGCCAACACGACCGCGACCTTCCTCGAGGGCACGGGCGACCGGATCATCCGGGCGGGGCGGGTCGGCCGGCCCAGCCTGGCGCTGTTCGCGAAGTACTCGCCGGAGTACCCCTGCGTGGCGACGGGCCTCGCGAACTGGGTGAAGAACATCGACGGGGCGTGGCGGAACGACGCCTTCCACATCACCCTCGAGATCACGCCGCAGCGGGACGGCTACCGGCCCGGCGAGGAGCCCGCCTGGGGTGAGAAGCGAGGACCGAGCTGCTTCGGGCTCCCCGACCGGGTCGGGAGCCAGAAGAACCCCCGCCCCGGTGTGCGCTTCGACGACGGCACCAACGGCACCGGGAGCAGCGCCGGCAGCGCCCTCCCGTCGGCGTTCACCGCGAGCAGCGGCCTGGCGATCACCGAGCCCGGCTCCGGACTGGCCGGCACGGCCGAGGAGCAGCAGGTCGTCGCCGCACTGCTCTCGCGCGACGGCTCGGGCGAGCCGTCGGCCATCACCACGCTGCTCGCCGGCCCCATGCTCCGCGGAGCGGTGGTGAGCCAGCGGTGAAGACCTCCGCGAGCCTCGCCAAGCTCATCGCCTTCGCCGTGGCCACCCTCGTGGCCACCGGGACCCTCGCCGCGACCATCGCCAACATCCAGCTCGGCGACAAGGCCACCTACAAGGCGGTCTTCGAGGACGTCACGGGCGTCGCGGCCGGCCAGGAGGTGCGGATCGCGGGCGTCCGGGTGGGGGAGATCGAGAAGGTCTCGGTGCACCCGGACCGCACGAACGCGCTCATCGAGTTCACCGTGGCCAAGACCAGTGTCCTCACCCAGGGCACGGTGGCCACGGTGAAGTACCGCAACCTCGTGGGCGAGCGCTACCTCGCGCTCACGCAGGGCGTCGGCGACTCGGCGGCCCTCAAGGACGGCGCCACGATCGGCCTCGAGCGGACCCAGTCGGCGCTCGACCTCACCGTGCTCTTCAACGGCTTCAAGCCGCTCTTCGCGGCGCTGTCACCCAAGGACGTCAACGAGTTCTCCGCCGAGATCATCGCGGTGCTGCAGGGGGAGGGCGGCAACATCAACTCGCTGCTGGCCAAGACGGCATCCCTGACGTCCACGCTCGCCGACCGGGATGCCGTCATCGGCCGCACCATCGGCAACCTCAACGCGGTGCTCGCGACCGTCGACGAGCACGACGCGGCGCTGAAGAGCCTCATCGACCAGCTGCAGCGCTTCGTCTCCGGCCTCGCCGCGGACCGTGCGACCATCGGGGCCTCGCTCAGCAACATCAACTCCGTCACCGCGGAGACCGCCGACCTGCTCAAGGTCACGCGCCCGGCGATCCAGGACGACATCGCCAGCCTGCGCCGTCTCTCGGCCGGGCTGAACAAGCCCAGGAACACCGCGACCTTCGAGAAGTTCCTCTCGACGTCGCCGGAGAAGATCACCCAGATCACCCGCACGGCCAGCTACGGCTCGTGGTTCAACTTCTACCTGTGCCGCTTCGACGGCACCGTCCAGCTGCCCACCGGGCCAGTCAAGCCGTCGTATGCCGTGTCCGCAGCGAGGTGCTCGTGAGCGTCCCCTTCCGTGAGCGCAACCCCGTCCCGATCGGGGCGGTCGGCCTGCTCGTCATCGCCGTGCTGCTGGCCCTGGCCTTCAACGTCCAGAGCCTTCCGCTGATCGGTGGCGGCGCCAGCTACCGGGCGGCCTTCAGCGAGGCCGGCGGGCTGATCGAGGGCGACGACGTCCGGATCGCCGGGGTGAAGGTCGGCAAGGTCGAGTCCGTCGACCTGGCCGGCGACCACGTCCGCGTCGACTTTCGCATCACCGAGGAGGTCGCGTTCGGTCCGCAGACCGCGGCCTCGGTGCGGATGAAGACGCTCCTGGGGCAGAAGTACCTCGCCCTCGAGCCGAAGGGCAGCGGGCAGATGAGGGAGGGGGCGCAGATCCCGCTGGAGCGGACGGTCTCCTCCTACGACATCGTCAACGCCTTCACCGACCTCGCGCAGACCGCCGAGCGCATCGACACCGACCAGCTCGCGACGTCCCTCGACGTCATGGCCGGCGAGTTCAAGGACAGCCCGCCGCACGTGAAGGCGGCCCTGAACGGCCTGACCCGGCTGTCGCGGACCATCGCCTCGCGCGACGCCGAGCTCAAGCGGCTGCTGGCCTCCGCCAACCGGGTGAGCGGGACCGTGGCCGAGCGCAACAAGACCCTGGAGACCCTGATCAAGGACGCAGACCTCCTCATGGTCGAGCTCGACGCGCGGCGTGAGGCCATCCACACCCTCTTCACGAACACCTCGGCGATGGCCCAGCAGGTCACGGCGCTGGTGCGCGAGAACCGCGCGGAGCTCAAACCGGCGCTCGACGAGCTGACGAAGGTGCTGGCCGTGCTGCAGAAGCACGAGAAGGACCTCAACGACACGATCGCGGCGATGGCGCCCTTCACGCGGCTGTACTCGAACGTGCTGGCCAACGGGCGCTGGTTCGACACGTACATCGCGAACCTGACCGTGCCCGTGGGTGCACCGGGGGTGGGTCGGTGATGCGCCGGGCACGCGTGGCCCTGCCCCGCCTTCCCCGGCCCGGGCTGGTCGCCAAGATCGTCGCCGCACTGGCGCTCGTCGCCCTGGTGGCGGGCGGGTACGCCTTCTGGCCACGCGAGGACCGCGTCCGCGTCACCGGTGAGTTCCAGCGGGCCGTGGGCCTCTTCCCGGGCTCGGACGTGCGTGTCCTCGGCGTCCAGGTCGGTGAGGTGACCGCGGTGACGCCCCAGGGTGACTCGGTCCTGGTCGAGTTCGAGTTCGACCGGCAGTACTCCGTCCCGGCCGACGCCAAGGCGGCCGTCGTGGCGCCCTCCCTGGTGAGCGACAGGTACGTCCAGCTCTTCCCGGCCTACCAGGGCGGCCCCACGATGGAGGACGGGGCGCGTATCGGGCTGGACCGCACCGCGGTCCCGGTCGAGCTCGACCGGATCTCCCAGAGCCTCGACGACCTGCTCGTCGCGCTCGGCCCGGAGGGCGCCAACAGGGAGGGTGCCCTCTCGCGGCTCCTCGAGACCGGGGCCGACAACCTCGAGGGGCAGGGGCAGGCCATCCACGACACGAACCGCGACCTCTCGCGCGCTCTCGAGACCCTCTCCGGTGGCCGGAACGACCTCTTCGGCACCGTGAAGAACCTGCAGTCCTTCACCTCGATGCTGGCCACGAACGACCAGCAGGTGCGCCGGCTCAACAAGGACCTCGCCACCGTCTCGACGCAGCTCGACGCGGAGCGCGACGACCTGTCCGCTGCCCTGAAGAACCTCGCGATCGCCCTGAACGAGGTGTCGACCTTCGTCCGCGACAACCGGTCCGGCGTGAAGACCAACGTCGCCCAGCTCGCCTCGGTCACCTCCACGGTCGCCAAGCAGCGCGACGCGCTCGCCGAGACGCTGACCAACGCCCCGGTCGCGTTGAGCAACCTCCAGAACGCCTACAACCCCGCGACGGGCACCCTCGACACCCGCAGCAACATGGAGCAGTTCGACGACCCGGCCCTGCTGCTGTGCTCCCTCGTCACCGGCCCGACCGGTACGGGCAACACGGACCTCTGCAAGAACATCGACGGACTCGTCAGCCCCCTCGCGGACGGCCTGCAAGGAGGCTCCAGCGTGAAGCTCCCGGTCAACCTGCTCTCGGCCGTCCCCGGAGGGGGCTCCGCTCCTGCCACGGGGCAGGGTGGCGCGGTGGTCCGCGGAGCGGACCCGACGCTGGGCGGCCTTCTGGGGGAGGGGCGATGACCGCATCCACACGCCGTGTGCCGCTCGCGCACCCGGGCCGCGCCGCCCGGCGCCGCGCTCGCCACGTCGTCGTCGCGGCCGCCACCGCTGTCGCCCTGACCGGGTGCCAGGGCGCGTACGACCTGCCGCTGCCGGGGGGCGCCGCCGCGCACGGCGACGTCTACCGGATCACCGCGGAGTTCCGCGACGTGCTCGACCTGGTGCCGCAGTCGTCGGTCAAGGTCGACCAGGTGACGGTGGGCGCCGTCGAGGAGATCGAGCTCAACGGGTGGACGGCGCGGGTGACCCTGCGGCTGCCCAGGAAGGTCCGGCTCCCCGACAACGCGACCGCCGAGCTGAAGCAGACCTCGCTGCTGGGCGAGAAGTACGTCGAGCTGGCACCCCCGAGCGGGGCCGAGGCCCAGGGTGAGCTGGGGGAGGGTGACAACATCCCGCTGGACCGCACGAACCGCAACCCCGAGGTCGAGGAGGTCCTCAGTGCGATGTCGCTGCTGCTCAACGGCGGCGGCGTGGCGCAGCTGAAGGTCATCGAGACCGAGCTCAACAACGCGCTGAGGGGCAACGAGGCGGAGATCAAGGACCTCATCGGGCAGCTGGACACCTTCGTCGGCGGACTCGAGGAGCAGAAGAGCGAGATCGTCAGGGCCATCGACGGGATCGACCGGCTCTCGGCGCGGCTGGCCGCCCAGAAGCAGGACATCGCGGCAGCCCTCGAGACCATCCCCGGGGGGCTGAAGGTGCTCGCCGACCAGCGCCGCCAGTTCGTCCAGATGCTCCAGGCGCTGAACCGCCTCGGCGCCGTCGGCACGGAGGTCATCCAGCAGAGCAAGGCCGACACCAAGGCCAACCTCGAGGCGCTCGCGCCGATCCTCGCGCAGCTGACCAAGGCGGGCGACGCCCTCCCGGCCTCGATGCAGCTCCTCCTGACCTACCCGTTCTCCGACGGCACCCTCGGCGCGATGAAGGGCGACTACACCAACCTGCACGTCACCGCCGACCTCAACCTGCGCAACCTCGCCGGCAACCTCGGCGTGCCGACGACCCCGCCCGGCGGGACCCCGACGCTGCCGATCGACCCCACGTTGCCGATCGACCCGGACAACCCCCTGCCCGACGTCACCCTGCCGGGCCAGACGCCCAGCTCCCCCTCGACGAGCCCGGGCGGCGGTGGCATCTGCCTGCCGGGGGTGACCTGTCAGGGCTCGTCCCGATCCCAGGGCTCGTCCGACGGCTCGTGGCGCTCGCTCTACTCGGGAGGCCAGGGATGATCCGCCGCTCGGTCAAGGTACAGCTCGTCGCCTTCCTGCTCATCACGCTGGTGACGGTCTCGGTCCTCTCCGCTCGCTACGTCGGTCTCTACGACCGGGTGGCCGGGGGCCAGTACCTCGTGTCGGCCGACTTCGCCGAGTCCGGCGGGATCTTCGTCGGCTCGGAGGTGTCCTACCGCGGCGTGCAGGTCGGTCGCGTCGAGCGGCTCCGGCTCAGCGACGACGGCGTCATCGTCGACGCCCGGATCCGCCGTGGGGTGCAGATCCCCAAGGACACCGTCGCGGTCGTCGAGAACCGCTCGGCGGTCGGCGAGCAGTACCTCGACTTCCAGCCCCGCACCGAGGGCGGGACGATGCTGGCCGACGGGGACGTGGTCCCCCGCAGGGACACCCGCTACCCGCTGCGCGTCGACACCCTCCTGTCGGACTTCGACCGCACCATCGAGTCGGTCGACAAGCGGGACCTCGCCACGGTGGTCGACGAGCTCGGCACGGCCTTCGCCGACGGTGGCGCCGACCTCCAGCGACTGCTCGACAGCGGCGACGCCCTGACCCGGGCCGCCACCGAGGCCCTGCCGGAGACGGTCCGGCTCATCGACGACGGCCGCATCGTGCTCGACACGCAGCGCGAGACCTCCGAGGAGATCACGACCTTCTCGACCAACTTCGCCAACCTCGCCGAGACCCTCGAGGCCTCCGACTCCGACCTGCGGCTCGTCCTCGACCGTGGCGCCGTCGCCTCCAAGGAGCTCGACCTGCTGATCCGCGAGAACCAGGGCAGCCTGTCGACCCTCCTGGCCAACCTCATCACCATCGGCCAGGTCACCACGGCCCGCGTCGACGGCATCGAGCAGCTGCTCGTCACCTACCCCGACGTCATCGCGGGCGGGTACACCGTCGTCCCCGGCGACGGCACCGCCCACTTCGGCCTCGCGCTGTCGCAGGAGCCCAAGGTCTGCAAGCAGGGGTACGAGGGCACGAAGCGGACCGACCCCAACCAGACCACGAACCTCCCGCCGGTCAACACCGGCGCCCGGTGCACCCTGCCGCGCGGCTCGGCCAGCACCGTCCGCGGTGCCCAGAACGCCCCCGGCCCGGCCCGCTCCGGCAGCGCGCGCTCGGCGGTCCCGCTGGCGATCGGCGGGCAGCCCGTACCCCCGGGCGCCTCCGCGTCGTTGGGCATGGCAGCACCCGACGTCTCGGTGCCCCTCCCACCCAGGGGAGGTGAGCAGGACGGGCCGTCGTGGCTGTGGATCATGAAGGAGGCTGCTCGATGAGCACGATCACCACCCAGGCCGGGAGGGCGGTGAAGGCTTCCCGGCTCCGCTGGCGCGGGGCGGGGAGGACAGCACACGAATCGCACGAGACACACCAGGCGCACGAGCCGCACACCGACGCGTCGGACGTGGCGGCCACGGCCCGCACCGCACGGCTGACCCCGAAGGGCGTCTGGGTCCTCGTGGCGCTGCTCCTCGCGGGAGCCGTCGGCCTCGGTGCGACCCAGGGGCGCGCCGCGTATGCCGCGTACCGCACCGACCGGGCGGGCGCCGAGGCGCTGGCTGCCGCCCGCCAGCTCGGTGTCAACTTCGTCACCGTGGACTACCAGCAGGTCGACCGGGACACCGCCCGCGTGAAGGCCGGGGCCACGGGGACGTTCCTCGAGAGCTACACGAGCTCCGTGGCGGAGCTGAAGAAGGTCATCGTCCAGAACAAGACCGTCTCGCGCGCCGAGCGCACGGAGGCCGCGCTGGTCACCGGTGACCTCGACTCGGCAGTGGCGCTGGTGGGAGTCGTCGCCCCGACGACCAACACCTCGGTCCCGGACGGTGAGAAGAAGACCTACCGGATGCGCCTCGAGCTCCGGAAGGTCAGCGACGCGTGGAAGGTGGAGAACCTTGAGTTCGTCGGCTAGGAGCGCCCGGCGCCGGGTCGCGGGGGAGCGCTCCCGCCACCGGTCGGCGGAGACCAGTGCACCACGCACCCCCGCGGCGCAGCCCCGTCCGCAGAGCCCGGTCGCGCGGCACACCCCGGGGGCGGA
Source organism: Pedococcus sp. (assembly GCF_036554925.1). Lineage (NCBI taxonomy): Bacteria > Bacillati > Actinomycetota > Actinomycetes > Micrococcales > Intrasporangiaceae > Pedococcus > Pedococcus sp. Next base: position 2,150 of record NZ_DATBMI010000064.1, on the reverse strand, counting down.
GTCCTCCACGTCCCGAGCGGTGGTGCAGGCCCCGGCAGCCCCCGAGGCTGCGCCCGAGGTCGCTCCCGCCGAGGCGTCGGGGCGCGTCCACGGTCGTCGGTCGCGCCGGATGCTGGCCCCGGTCATCGCCCTGGCGGTGGCGGTCCTGCTGCTCGGCGGCGTGGCGGGCCTGAGCCTGGCCGCGCCCGCGGGCCAGGCCGGTCAGACCCGCGCCGCCACGAGCGCCGCGCGCACCGCCATCGAGCAGATGCTGAGCTACAACCACGCGAGCATCGACGCCCAGGCCGCTCGGGTCGAGACCCTCCTCACCGGTGCCTTCAAGAAGGAGTTCGCCGCCGCCATGGACTCCGACATCAAGCCGCTCGCGGTCAAGAACAAGACCGTCGTCCAGGCCAAGGTGTCCGACATCGGCGTGATGGAGCAGGCCGAGGGCCGGGTCAAGGTCCTCGCCTTCGTCAACCAGGCCACGGTGGGGGCGGACCAGAAGCAGCCGGCGATCGACCAGAACAGGGTGATCGCCACGCTGTCGAAGGTCGGCGACCGGTGGCTGGTCTCCGACGTCCAGGCCTTCTAGCCTGCCGCCGGCAGGTCGCTGACCTGCACGAACACCCTGCGCGCCGCGCCAGTTCCGACTGGCGCGGCGCGCCGGTGTCTGCGAACACCTTGACGGGGCGGGCCGGGGCGGCCATCCTCATGTTCCGTCGCGTGGACCTCTCGGTCCCGACTCCCGTCGACAGACGACGTGCCCCGTCAGGTGGCCCGCTGGACACGGTTGGACGATCATGCCCTTCTCACGTATGCTGTCGCTTTGCGCTGCCCTTTGTCGTCGTCCCCTCCTGTAGTCCGCCACCTTTCGTCGTGCCCTACGGCACGATCCCGGTACGGCCTCCGCGTGGGTGCGTGAAGAGCGGACAGCATATTTCGGTTTCGACCTTGTGTTCTACAAGACAGGCCCGTGGAAGGACCCTCCTTGGCTGCCTCGCGCAACGCGACTCAGACTGTGTCCACTGCACGGACGGCTTCCGGCCGTCTGTCCTTCGCGAAGATTCGCGAACCGCTCGAGGTCCCCGACCTTCTGGCGCTGCAAACGGAAAGCTTTGACTGGCTGCTCGGCAACGAGCGCTGGCAGGCCCGTGTTGCAGCGGCCAAGGCCGAGGGCCGCACCGATGTCCCGGACCGCTCCGGCCTCGAGGAGATCTTCGAGGAGATCTCCCCGATCGAGGACTTCAGCGGCTCCATGTCCCTGTCGTTCCGCGACCACCGCTTCGAGGACGTCAAGTACTCCATCGAGGAGTGCAAGGAGCGCGACCAGACCTACTCCGCACCCCTGTTCGTGACGGCGGAGTTCATGAACACCACGACCGGCGAGATCAAGAGCCAGACGGTGTTCATGGGCGACTTCCCCCTCATGACCGAGCGCGGCACCTTCGTCATCAACGGCACCGAGCGTGTCGTGGTCTCCCAGCTCGTCCGCAGCCCGGGCGTCTACTTCGAGCGCACGCCCGACAAGACCTCCGACAAGGACGTCTACACCGCCAAGGTCATCCCGAGCCGCGGTGCCTGGCTGGAGTTCGAGATCGACAAGCGCGACATGGTCGGCGTCCGCGTCGACCGCAAGCGCAAGCAGTCCGTCACGGTGCTGCTGAAGGCCCTGGGCATGTCCGAGGCCGAGATCCTCGAGCACTTCGGCGACTACGAGTCCATGCGCCTGACCCTGGAGAAGGACCACACGGCCGGCCAGGACGACGCGCTGCTCGACATCTACCGCAAGCTGCGCCCGGGCGAGCCGCCGACCCGCGAGGCGGCCCAGACCCTCCTGGACAACCTCTACTTCAACGAGAAGCGCTACGACCTGGCCAAGGTCGGCCGGTACAAGATCAACCGCAAGCTCGGCCTGAACGACGAGCTCGGCCACTCGACGCTGTCCCTCGACGACGTCGTCGCCACGATCAAGTACCTCGTCGCCCTGCACAACGGCGAGACGACCCTGGAGGGTGCGACCGGCGAGTTCGTCGTCGAGGTCGACGACATCGACCACTTCGGCAACCGCCGCCTGCGCAACGTCGGCGAGCTGATCCAGAACCAGGTCCGCACCGGCCTGTCCCGCATGGAGCGCGTCGTCCGCGAGCGCATGACCACGCAGGACGTCG
>NZ_DATBMI010000066.1:0-90557 GCF_036554925.1 Pedococcus sp. | reverse complement strand
GGGGGGGGGGGGGGGCGGGGGTTGGGGGGGGACGCTGTCGCCGACGCCCGGTGGCAGGATGGGCAGGGTGAGTGCCACTTCGCCTGCTCTGTCCCGTTCTGCCGTGGAGTTCTGGTTCGACCCGGTCTGTCCGTGGGCCTGGATGACCTCCAGGTGGATGGACGAGGTGGAGCTGGTGCGCCCCGTCGACGTCACGTGGTCGGTGATGAGCCTGTCGGTCCTCAACGAGGGTCGCGACCTTCCCGGGGACTACCGCACGATGATGGACCGCGCCTGGGGTCCGGTGCGCGTCATCACCGCCGCGGCGCAGGAGTACGGCGACAAGGTCGTCAAGCCGCTCTACGACGCGATGGGGGCGCGCATCCACCTCGCCGGGGAGGGCGACTACAGCCAGGTCCTCGTGCCTGCCCTGGGCGAGGTCGGCCTCGACACCTCGTTCGCGGCGGTGGCGGGCACCGACGAGGTCGACGAGATCCTGCGGGCCAGCCACCAGCGCGCGATGTCCCTGGTCGGCGACGACGTGGGCACCCCCGTCGTGGCCGTGGACGGGACCGCCTTCTTCGGCCCCGTGGTCAGCCCCGCGCCGAAGGGCGAGGAGGCAGGGCGCCTCTGGGACGGCTGCGTCCTCGTGGCCGGCACCCCCGGGTTCTTCGAGATCAAGCGCAGCCGTACTGTCGGCCCCATCTTCGACTGAGAGGCACCGTTCATGCGCGTCCACATCGGCGGCGACCACGCCGCGTACGACCTGCTCGGCGAGCTCGTCGCCTTCCTCGAGGAGGAGGGCCACGACGTGTCCAACCACGGACCCCACACGTACGACGCGGTCGACGACTACCCGGTGTTCTGCCTGAGGGTCGGCGAGGCCGTCGCCCACGACCCCGAGTCGCTGGGCATCGTGCTCGGTGGGTCCGGAAACGGCGAGCAGATGGCGGCCAACAAGGTGGCCGGGGTCCGCGCGGCGCTCTGCTACAACGAGGAGCTCGCCCGCCTCGCTCGTGAGCACAACGACGCCCGGGTCATCTCCATCGGCGCGCGCATGCAGTCGGGGGACGAGGCGAAGGCCATGGTCCGCACCTTCCTGGCGACGCCCTACTCCGGCGAGGCCCGCCACCAGCGGCGCATCGACATGCTCACCGCCTACGAGCAGTCGGGGGCCCTGCCGCCACTCCCGGGATCTGTGGATTGAGCACGAAGGCCTGAGGTGCATCACTACGCTGGGTCGTGGGTTGGACGCCGGCCCGGCGGCGTGGACACCAGTCCGGACCCGAGCCTGCCCCGAAGGTGCCTGTGACGTGGAAGTCCCCAGCGACGTGGTGATGCGCCGCCGCGCCACCGCGCGCTGGCAGCGGGTCCGGCGCGGCCGCAGTGTCGGACGGCGGCACTGGGCCCGGCTCGCCGAGCCGGGGACCGCGGTGCTCCTGGCCCTCGGAGTGGTGGGCGCGTGGTACGCCATGATCCTGTACCCCAACCATGTGCCGTTCTCCGCGTACATCCCCTTTGCCGTCATCGCCGGCCTGCTGCTCACCCCGAAGAACCTCGCCGCCGTCGACGGCGTGCTGCTGGTCGCCGGGGCGATCACGGCGGTCCGTCGTGGCGACGCGAGCGAGCCGCTCTACCTCGCGGCGTACGTCGTGCTCGCGGCGATCATGGTCATCATGTTCTGGGTTGCCTCGTCCCGGGCCCGGCTGGGTGTCCAGGGGACGCTGGGGGAGTCCATGCTCGTCGACCTGCGCGACAGGCTGCGCACCCAGGGTGAGCTGCCGGACCTCCCCGCCGAGTGGGGCGCGGAGCTGTCCGTGCTCTCGGCCTACGGCGAGTCGTTCTCGGGCGACTTCGTCGTGACGAGCAAGACCGGCGACGCGCTCGAGATCGTCCTGGTCGACGTCTCCGGCAAGGGCATCGCGGCCGGCACCCGGTCACTGCTGCTGTCCGGCGCGTTCGGCGGCCTGCTCGGCTCCATGCCGGTCGAGCGCTTTCTCCCGGCGGCCAACTCCTACCTGCTGCGCCAGCACTGGGACGAGGGGTTCGCCACCGCGGCGCACGCCTACGTCAACCTGCGGACCGGCGAGTTCAGCATCGGCTCTGCCGGCCACCCTCCAGCCGTGCGGTTCTCCGCCGGCTCCGGCCGCTGGGAGGTGCTCGAGGGCGAGGAAGGGCCCGTCCTCGGCGTGACGGACGGCCTCGACTTCCCGCGCACGTGCGGCGTGCTCGGCCGCGGTGACGCCCTGCTGCTCTACACCGATGGCGTCATCGAGACGCGGACTCGGGACCTGCGTGACGGCATCGACCGCATGCTCGGGACGGCCGAGCAGATGATCAGCCGCGGGTTCTCCGGCATGGCGGCGAAGATGTGCGCCGCAGCTCGCGCCGGCGAGACCGACGACCGCGCGGCCGTGCTCGTCTGGCGCCGCTGACCGGGGCCGCGGACGTCTCGGACGTCAGGCAGCCTGCTGGGCAGCCGAGCGGGCGGCTCGAGCCCGCTGGGACAGGTCGGCGCACTCGAGGCACACGTCGTCGGGCACCAGCCCGATCTTCATGAGGCCGCTGAAGAGGATGCAGCCGACGCAGACCCCGAGGACCGCCTCGAGGGCCGGGAACACCACCATCACCACGCCGATGACGACGACGGCGGCGCTCGCCGCCTGTGAGCCGGTCGCCGCGCTCAGCACCCACAGCAGCGTGGCCGCCCCCGTCATGACGGCGCCGATCGCGGCGGCGAACCGCTTCGGCGGCCCAGCGGTCGGCCGGGGCGGGGCGGCGATGCGGGGTCGCAGGGCGCTTCGGACGAACCGCGCGACCGGGCTGGCGTCCGGGCCGAGTGCGGCCCGCAGCGTGAAGTCCGCGGCCAGCAGGGCGTAGAGCCACCACTGCTGGGTGGCCAGGGCGACCGCCCCCACCACCAGGACCACGGCGGCGATGAGCCGCACCGTGATGTCGTCGACCAGGCTGGGGAAGCGGGAGATGCGCATGGGTTGATTATGCGACACATAAGCAACGGTTATTGCTGTGGGTGGTGCACGTCTCGCGATCCGGGAGGTATCCGTGAGGTCGGACTGTGGTCGTCGCGCGGTTCCGTCCATTTTTGACCATTTCTTGAACATTGGTTCTCTTGCCCGTCCATGTCCGGCTTGTGAGGGTTCACTGTGGGCCGCAACCCGTGCGGGCCAGCTCACCAGGAGGAGAACCACGTGAGAACCCGCATGAGCCACAAGCTCACCGCGCTGTCCGTGACCGCTGCCTGCGGCGCGACCGCCTTCACACTCGCCGCGCCGGCCGTGGCCGCGCCCCTGCAGGCGCCGACCGCGTTCGTCGTGCTGCAGGGTGGCACCGGCACCGACAAGGCCTCCGCGGCCACCCGGGCGGCGGGCGGCACCGTCACCCAGGAGTGGCCCCAGATCGGACTGGTCATCGCCGAGGCGTCGGACGACACCTTCGACGACCGCGTGAGGAAGATGCGGGGCATCGTCGGCGCCGGCCCGACGCGTGCGCTGCAGGCCTTCTCGGCGCCGACCGCACCGGCAGCCGGGGTGCCTGCCGGCCTCGGCCCGGGGACCGCCGGTGGTGACGACACCGCCGAGCCGCTGAACTCCCAGCAGTGGGACATGCGGATGATCAAGGCCGACAAGGCCCACCTGGCGACCGACGGCAACCGCGACGTCACCGTCGGGGTGCTCGACTCCGGGATCGAGGCCGACCACCCCGACCTCGCCGCCAACATCGACCCGGCGCAGTCGGTCAGCTGCGTCGACAAGGGCCGGCCCGACACCTCGCCGAGCGCCTGGGGCCGCAGCACCTCCGACCACGGCACCCACGTGGCCGGCACGATCGCCGCGGCCCGCAACGGCGTCGGGATCGTCGGCGTGGCGCCCAATGTGCGCCTCGCAGCGGTCAAGGTCGTCGACGACGACGGGTACATCTACCCGGAGTACGCCATCTGCGGCTTCGTCTGGGCGGCCGAGAAGGGCATGGAGGTCACCAACAACTCGTACTTCATCGACCCGTACTACCTGTGGTGCAAGTCCAACAAGGACGAGCGCGCCGTCATCACCGCCGTCGAGCGGGCCCTGAGGTACGCCGACAAGAAGGACGTCGTCAACGTCGCCTCCGCCGGCAACTCCCGCTGGGACCTGTCCAAGCCGATCGACGACACGGGCTCCCCGAACAACCTGCCCGAGGGTGAGGAGCCCGAGGTCCGCCACACCGACCACCGGTGCTACGACATGCCGGCGGAGCTGCCCAACGTCGTGACCGTGTCCTCGGTGGGCCCGACCGCGGAGAAGGCCTACTACTCCAACTTCGGCAAGAACGTCATCGACGTCACCGCTCCCGGCGGCGACGCCTGGCTGGACTGGAACGCGCCGAAGTCCAACGCCGCCGACGCGATTCTCTCCACGACCGCGGGCGGCAAGTGGGGCTACAAGCAGGGCACCTCGATGGCCGGCCCGCACGCCGCCGGTGTCGTTGCCCTGGTGCGTGGCGCGGAGCCGGGCCTGTCCGCCAAGCAGGCCGTGCGGGTCCTCACCCGGGAGGCCGACACGCTGGCCTGCCCGGAGCTGTACGACTACACCGACGACAATGTGGCGGACGCGACCTGCGAGGGTGGCGCGAAGGGCACCGGGTTCTACGGTGCAGGCATGGTCGACGCCCTCGAGGCCGTCACTCCCTGAGGCTCACCAGCTTCCCCAACCCGGGGCCCGGCCGCCCGTGCGGCCGGGCCCCGGTCCGCTCAGGGGAGGTCCTGCGGTGACCTACCCTTGACGCCCGTGACCAGTCAGCCTCGCGTGCGCACCTACAACGCCCGTCGCGGCCGGATGTCCCCGCTCACCCAGAGCCGGCTCGCGGAGCTCGGGCCGCGGCACGGCATACCGGAGGGCCCGCTCGATCCCGAGGCGGCGTTCGGTCGCCGAGCCCCGCTCGTGCTCGACATCGGGTGCGGCCACGGAGCGGCCGCCATCGCGTATGCCGTGGAGCACCCCGAGCACGACGTCCTCGCCGTGGACGTCCACCCACCCGGGATCGCGCGGATGCTGGCGGCGGCCGAGCTGCGCGGCGTACCGAACCTCTGGGCCCACGTCGGCGACGCCGTGGCGCTGCTGGAGCACCGCATCGCGTCCCGGTCGGTGTCGGCGGTGCACCTGTTCTTCCCCGACCCGTGGCCCAAGGCCCGGCACGCGAAGCGCCGCTTCATCAGCGCGCACACCCTCGACCTCATCGCGGACCGGCTGGTCGACGGCGGCCGGCTGCTCGTGGCCACCGACCACGACACGTATGCCGCGCACGCCTGCGCCGAGCTGGCCGACCACCCGGAGTTCGACGTCGCACCCGCGGCGCGTCCCGGTTGGCGGCCCACCGAAGGCTTCGAGGCCAAGGGCATCGCCGCGGGACGCGCTGTCACCGACCTGCGGGCCGTCGGGCGGCACTCGGGCGGGCGGCGCACGGGCTGAGTCCCGCCCCGTGTCCCGCTCCCGGGACCTTGGCCACTGGTGACGACGGCTGTGCCGGGTGACGGTGGGGGTCGGAGCCTGCAGCCGGGCGCGGCTCGAGGCTCGACCCTGTCGCGGGAGGTGGCAACGTGCTCGAGCTCGTCTCGACAGCCGTGGTGCCGGGGGCTCGCGCGGGTGAGGTGCTGCGGTTCATGCTGGAGCCGACAGACTCGGTGTACCGGTCCTGGTGGCCCGGGGTGCACGACCGGTTCCACATCACGTTCCGCAGCCGCCGACCCGACCACGTGGGCGACCGGGTCCTGATGGACGAGCGGGTCGGACGGCGGCGGCTGAGGTTCGCCGGCACGGTCGTCGAGGTCGTCCCGGACCGTCGGGTGGTGTGGCAGCTGCACCAGGGCGTGCCGCTGCCGGTGCGTCTGCGCCTCGACCTTCAGGACGCCCCTGCCCCCAGCGACGAGGCCCCCTCCGTGCGGGTGCGCCACACGGTCCAGGCGGGGTGGGCCGGGCCCGGTCGGATCGCCGATCCGCTCTTCGGGCTCTACCTTTCCAGTCGGTTCGCCGCCGACCTCGATGAGCACGTGCGCACCGAGTTCGCCCGGCTCGGTGCCGTCCTCAGCGGGGGGCGGTCCCGGTGAGCGGACGGGTGCGGGTCGGGTTGCAGCTGGGCACCCAACCGCCGTTGAGCGCAGTTCGGGCCTACCTGCTGGCGGCGCGGGCGATGCGGCTGGACTCGGTCATGGTCATCGACCACTTCCAGAACCTCTTTCCCAGCGTGCTCTGGGACCAGGACTTCACCTGGCTGGCCAAGCGCAAGCCCACCCCGCACGACCACCTCGACTACCAGGCGCTCCTGGGGTGGGTCGCCTGCCGGGCCGGCCGACTTCAGCTCGGCGTCGGCGTCACCGACCCCATCCGACGTCACCCCGTCGTCATCGCCCAGGCGCTGATGACCGTCGCGCACATGACCGACCGGGTCCCGGTGCTCGGCATCGGTGCCGGTGAGCTGCTCAACATCAGGCCCTACGGACTCGACTACGCCGGGCGCACCCGTCGGCTCGAGGAGGCGCTGCAGGTCATCCGGCTCTGTCTGGACGCCGGTGCGCCCGGTCCGCTGGACTTCACCGGACGGCACTTCCGCCTCGACGGCGCCCGCCTGGACCTGCGCGCCCCCAAGGGCCGGAACCCGAGGGTGTGGGTCGCCGCGCACGGGCCCCGCACCCTCAGCCTGGCCGGTCGGTACGGCGACGGCTGGTACCCGACCATGGTCGCCAGTCCCGAGCAGTACGCGGACCAGCTGGCCACGGTGCGGGACGCCGCCGCTGCGGCCGGACGCAACCCAGCCTCCGTCACCGCTGCACTGCACCGGTTCACCGTCATCGCCCGCACCGAGGCCCGGGCCCGCGCCATGCTCGACACGCGCGCCATCCGGGCGCTCGCACTGGTCGTGCCCGCTGCCCAGTGGCGGGCCGTGGGGGCCACCCACCCGTTCGGGGACGACTTCAGCGGCCTCGGGCAGTTCCTGCCCGAGCGGCAGGACAGGGCCGAGCTCGAGCACGCCATGGCCGCCGTCCCGACCGAGCTCCTCACCCGGGGGCCGCTCCTGTGGGGCACCGTCGAGCAGGCGGTGCGCCGGCTGCGCGAGTACCAGGCGGCCGGCCTCGAGCACGTCGTGCTGTCCCCGGTATCCGGGCTGGTCTCCCCGGGCGCAGCCCTGGAAGGGCTGTACGCCACCGGCGCCATCGCCCGGGCGCTGCGTCGCGACTGACGCCTCCGCCAGCGGTCACCGGGTTCCCGGGTCGTCGGGGCCGGGCAGTCTGTGCTCGGTGAACGGCACGTCCAGTTGGCGTCGGCCGAGCTGCGCCTGCAGCGCGGTGGTGAACAGACCCTGACCGGGTCGCTCCGCAGCTGCGACCACCTCGTCGGTCAACCAGGCCCTGGTGAGGTCGTGAGTCGATCGGCCGACCCGGCGCGCGGCGACGCCGAGATCCATGGTGGTCCTCACACCGCAGCTCGGCGAGCCTGCAACCCCGACCACGGCCACCACCTCCACGCCCGCCCCGGCGGCGTCGGCGAGATCGTGCGCCACGGTGCGGGCCAAGCGGGCGTACCGCCACCGCAGGTAGCGCTCGATCACCGGCAGCACCAGCGGAGCCACAGCGGTCGCCCGCCGGTGGGCGAGCGCCCACAGCATGGGCGGCCGGCGCACCCCGCCCCAAGAGCGCTGCTCCGGGCACGGCATCTGCACCAGCCCAGCCCCTTCGTCCAGGTACGGCTGCAGCGCTGCTGGAACCGCGCCCGGGCACGCCGCACCGCCGGGGTACCGGGTGTTCTGGTTCAACAGACAGTGCGAGAGCACGACGACACGGCGACTGCGCCCGTCCACCAGTTCGGGCGGCAGGTGTGGGGCACCGACACGCGCTCGCCTGTCCACCCGTTCACGATGCTTGCCCGATCCGGCCCTCGGCAGGGCCGCAAGTCCCTCCGGAGGCTCTCCGTCCCACGCGATCGGGCACGTGCGTGTCACGCCCGGCATGCAGGAGCAGCGGGAAACGACCACGCCGCAGGTCGGGGAGAAGTCCCTGACCTGCGGCGTCGTGGGTGGAGCGGGTGACGAGAATCGAACTCGCGTAGCCAGTTTGGAAGACTGGGGCTCTACCATTGAGCTACACCCGCGCGGACCCGGAGCATCACCCCGGGACCCGAGCGGCTAGCCTAATGCCCGCACTCGCGTGGGCCGAAATCGGCTCGCCGGGGCGGGGTATGGCGCAGGTTGGTAGCGCGTCCGCTTTGGGAGCGGAAGGCCGCCGGTTCAAATCCGGCTACCCCGACAGACACGGACAGGGCCCCCGTCACGGCGACGGGGGCCCTGTCGTGTGCCGTTGGCCCGCGGCGACGAGGCGTGTCCGGTTCGTCAGCCCTTGCCACCGGCGCGGAAGGCGACCCAGGCGTCGCTCATCCGTTGCGCCTGGCCCTCGGTGAACATGTCCATGCAGGAGTCCTGCGTGTAGTCCATGAAGTTGTGGATCGGGTCCAGTCCCGGCGCCGCGCAGGTGTCGGCACCGGCGGGGCAGTTGAACTGCGGCTGTGCCTCCTTCGGGGTGTCCGCGACGAAGTCGCCCGACGCCGAGCACCCGTTGTTGAACGTGTGGTGGAGCATCAGCCAGTGGCCGACCTCGTGGGTGAGGGTGTCGCCGAGGGCGTACTTGCCGGCGGTGCCGCCCGGCATCGACTCGTCGAGGATGACGACGCCGTCGACCGTGTCGCGGCCGTTGTTGTAGCCCTTGGGGAAGTAGGCCCAGCCCAGGAGGCCGTCGCCGATGTCAGCCGAGTAGACGTTGAGTGTCGTCGAGTCGCCCTCGTGGAGCGCGGCCTTCATGTCGCGCTCCGTCTTGCCCGGGGTGACGGTGTACCACTCCGGGTTCACGACGTAGTTGACCTCGGCGAGGTCGAAGCGGAACGGCGTGTCCGCGGCGTCGGGCGCCGTGGCCCCCGAGAAGGAGTCGTTCAGCACCGACATCTGCGCCTCGATCATGGCCTGCATCCGCGTCTTCTCGGCGGCCGTGAGCGCGTGGTCGGAGATCGAGTGGAAGACGGTCCGGATGTGGACGCTGCCGTCACCGAGGTATGCCGAGTCCTTCAGGGCACCGTAGGCGTTCGCCTCGTTGTCGGGGTGGAGCTTGGGCTCCTCCGCCGTGCCCCCGTCACGGACGCGCGCCGTGTCGAGCCCGCTGCCGGGCTCGCACGCGGCCACGGCGGGTGAGCTGAGGGAGGCCGGTGCTGCGGCCGGGGTGCCCGTGCCGGCGCCCCCACTGAGAAGGACCGCCGCTGCCGCTGCACCGAGGACGGCCAGCCGCGAGGACGTGGTTCTGCGCACGGTGTGAATACCTTTCGACGGAGACAGCCCCTGTGGGAGCTGCCTTCGGAACGTACCGGGCCCCGGCGGTCCGTGGAGGCTTACCGGGCGCCGGATCCGCAGGTCACAGGCCGTACTCCTCCAGGAGCCGCAGCCAGATCTCGCTCATCGTCGGGAACGCGGGCACGGCGTGCCAGAGGGTGGCGAGCGGCACCCGTCCCACGATCGCCACCGTGGCGGGGTGCACGAGGTCGGCGACGTCCTGACCCACGAAGGTGGCCCCCACCAGGGTGCCCGTGTCCTCGTCGACGACGATGCGGGCCCGGCCCTGGTAGCCCTCCGCCTGCAGCCCCGAGCCCGCCGCCTTGTCCATCGGGACGTCGACGACCCGCACCCGGAGGCCGCGCTCGCGCGCCTGCTCCTCGGTCAGCCCGGTCGAGGCGACCTCGGGGTCGGTGAACACCACCTGCGGGGAGCCGAGGTCGGTGGCGTGGGGCACCAGGGCCGGGCCCGTGTCCGGCTGCCCCGTGGCCCGGGCGGCGACCAGGTCGGCGCAGGCGCGGGCCTGGTACTTGCCCATGTGCGTGAGGAGGCTGATCCCGGTGACGTCGCCGGCGGCATACAGCCATCGCTGCCCGTCGAGGCCCTGGGCCTCCATCCGCTCGCTGACGCGGATGTACCCGTGGTCGTCGGTCTCCACACCGAGGGACTCCAGGCCGAGGTCCCCGGTGTTGGGGGCACGGCCCACCGCCACGAGGACCTCGTCCGCGACGACCCGGCTGCCGTCGTCGAGCACCACCGTGACCTCGCCCGAGGGGCCGAGCCGGGAGACGGCCGTGGCCGCGGCGCCGAGCCGGATGTCGACCCCGTCATGGCGCAGGCTCGCGGCAACCGCCTCAGCAGCGAACGGCTCGGACCGCCCGAGCAGCCGGTCCTCCTGCTCGATGATGGTCACCTCGGAGCCGAGGGCCGCGTACACGAGCGCGAGCTCGCAGGCCACGACGCCACCGCCGAGCACGACGAGCCGGTCGGGCACCTTCGGGGAGGTCGTGGCGTCACGGTTGGTCCAGGGGCGGGCCTCCCTCAGCCCCGGGATGTCGGGGACCAGTGGCGAGGTCCCGGTCGCGACGATCACGGCGTGCCGCGCCTCCAGCAGCTGCCCGTCGACCTCCACCCGACGCTCGCCCGCCAGCCGCGCCGTCCCGCGGACCAGGTCGATGCCGACGTGCTCCAGCCAACCGACCCCGCCGCGGTCGCTCAGGGAGCCGTCCCCGCGCTTGTTGACCCAGGTGTCCCGGCGGGAGAGAACCCCCGCCGGGTCGAGCCGCGCACCGACCGACCCCTCGACGCGCTGCGAGGCACGGGTGACGTGCACCGGCCGGAGCAGCGCCTTGCTGGGGGAGCACGCGTAGTAGCTGCACTCGCCCCCCACGAGGTGGTGCTCCACCACGGCGGCGGTGAGCCCGGCCTTGCGCAGCCGGTCGGCGGCGACCTCGCCGGTCGACCCCGCTCCGATCACGATCACGTCCCACGTCCGGCCGGTGGCGTCGCTCATGGCGACAACCTACGTCCGCGCGGCCAGCCGGGCCCGTCGGCGACGCGGTGCCGCCGGCACAGGGGCTAGAACCCTCCGCTGGCGTCTCCACCACCGGCGCCGAACGCGCCCCCGCCGCCGACGGCGTGGTTCCACGTCGCACCGGGGTTCAGCCGGGCGTCGTGCCACTTCTCGTGGTGGTCGATGGCCTCCCACTGTGCCTCGGCCGGCTCTGGCTCGGCACCGTCCCAGGCGGCATACCCCGTCAGGAGGCCGAAGGCCGCCTCCGAGACCAGCGCCGCGTCCGCGAGGCGGCCCAGGACGGCTGGATCGCAGTGCCGCAGGAGGGAGCCGGGGCTGCGGCGCTCGCCCAGGACCAGGAGCCGGGAGAGTGCCGGCACGTCGTCGGCGTCCAGGCGCAGCCCTGCCACGAGCTGCTCCTGGATCGTGCGCAGCACCGTGCCGCGGTCGGTGGCCGGGATGACCGCGAGCGCCTCCTGGTGGATCGCCTCGAGGGCGTCGGCGGGTGCGGTGCGCAGGAGGTAGCGGTACTGCCGGACGACAGGGTCCTCGCGGTCTGCCCCCGGCTGCTGCTCCCGCTTCGACCTCCTCAGCAGGCTCATCTTCCGACGGTAGCCCCACACCGGCGGGCGGGGGAAGGCGCTGGGTGGCCGTCGTGCCGTGGCCGTGCGCCGTGAGCATCCGGTGGCCATCCGGTGCGCCCTCGGTGCGCATTCGGTGCTGGGCCGCGGGGCGGCTACGATGGGGAGTTGGCCCGGTCTGAGCGCCACGATCGGCGTGCGCCCCGGCCTTTCCTATTGCCCCACGATCCTGGAGTAGCCAGCAGTGAAGAGTGCCGTCGAGACCCTCAACCCGACCCGGGTCAAGCTGACCGTCGAGGTCCCCTTCGAGGAGCTCAAGCCGAGCCTCGACGCGGCATACCGGACCATCGGCTCCCAGATCCAGGTGCCCGGCTTCCGCAAGGGCAAGGTCCCCGCGCGCATCATCGACCAGCGCGTCGGCCGCGGTGCGGTGCTGCAGGAGGCCGTCAACGAGGCCCTGCCGCAGTTCTACGGCCAGGCCGTCGAGGAGAACCACGTCCGTCCGATCGGCCAGCCCGAGGTCGACGTGACCGAGGTCCCCGCCGACCCCGGTCAGGACCTCAAGTTCACCGTCGAGGTCGACGTGCGTCCCGAGATCACGCTGCCCGACTACAGCACCCTCACGAGCGAGGTCGACTCCGTCGCGGTCGACGACTCCGACATCGACGAGCGCCTCACCTCCCTGCGCGAGCGCTTCGGCACCCTGGTCGGCGTCGAGCGCGCCGTCGAGACCGGCGACTTCGTGTCCATCGACCTCGCCGCCACCATCGACGACGAGGAGATCGACTCCGTCACCGGCATCTCCTACGAGGTCGGCTCGGGCAACATGCTCGACGGCATGGACGACGCGCTCGTCGGCATGACCTCCGGCGAGACCAAGACCTTCACCGCCCCGTTGGCCGGTGGCGACCGCGAGGGCCAGGACGCCGAGGTCACCGTGACCGTGCAGTCGGTCAAGGTCCGTGAGCTGCCCGAGCTGAACGACGACTTCGCCCAGCTCGCCTCGGAGTTCGACACCCTCGACGAGCTCAAGGCCGACGTCACCAAGCAGGCCGAGCGCGCCAAGAAGATGGAGCAGGGCGTCCAGGCCCGCGACAAGGTGCTCGAGCTGCTGCTCGAGACCGTCGAGATCCCGGTGCCCGACAGCATCGTCGAGGCCGAGGTCCGCTCCCACCTCGAGGGCGAGGACCGCCTCGAGGACGACGAGCACCGCGCCGAGGTCGAGACCAACACCCGCAAGGCCCTCAAGGCGCAGTTCCTCCTCGACGCGATCGCCGAGCAGGAGGAGATCAACGTCGAGCAGCCCGAGCTCATCGAGTACCTCGTGATGTCCGCGCAGCAGTACGGCATGGACCCCAACCAGTTCGCCCAGGCGATCGACCAGCAGGGCCAGGTCCCCGCCATGGTCGCCGAGGTGGCCCGCCGCAAGGCGCTCGCCAGCGTCCTGGAGAAGGTCACCATCGTCGACACCGCCGGCAACACCGTCGACCTGGGCGAGCTCAACGAGCGCCCCGAGCCGGCCCTCGACGACGAGGCCGGCGCAGAGCCCGCGGAGGCTGTTGCGGCCGAGGCCGGCGAGGCCGACGCCAAGGCCTGACCGGCCCCGCTCATACCGCTGCTGTACGCCGCGGCTCTGGACACCCAGGGCCGCGGCGTACGTCTTTGTCCGTGGCCGCCAACCCGACTTGTCGGACTTCGAATCGCACGAACGGCTCGATTGTCGGGGCGGTCTTTACCTCGCATCCCCCCGGCTCGACCATCGCGCCATGGACCCGGTGTCGTTTCACAAGCTGCGGCTCGCGATGCAGGAGAACGCCAACCCCGCGAGCTCCCTGGACGTGCTCGAGCTCGAGCACGCGCTGCGCGAGCAGCTCGAGGCGTGCGGGCTGTTCGACCAGATCGAGGTGGGCTCGACCGGTGACCCCGACCAGCTGGCGATCGCCCTGTGCCGCTGCGCGGCTGACGTGCCCGTGTGGGAGGCCGGCCACCGGCTCGAACGGGTGTGGGCGGTGCTGCGGAGCCAGGCCACGTGGGAGGTCCACGCCTCGACGGTGGCCGAGGAGGTCATGGACTTCGAGGGCGCGATGATCCTCCCGGACGGCCACCACTTCCTCACCCTCCACGTGGTTGCCCTGCGCCACAGCGAGATGGCCGCACCGGAGACGGTGCAGGATGCGGAGGCACTCGCGGAGTGACCGCTAGGTCGGCGGGGGAGCCGACGTGGTGCCGATCCGGAGCTCCGTCGGCATCGTCGCGTTCGCCGGGTGCTCACCGTCGAGCAGCGCCTGCACCATGGCGCCCAGGCGCTGGCCCTTCTCCTCGCCGTGCTGCAGCACCGTGGTGAGCGTGCCGGGGAACCAGGGCAGCTCGATGCCGTCGAAGCCGGTGACGCTGAGGTCGTCCGGCACGCGCAGCCCGAGTTCCTCGGCGGCCTGGACCGCCCCGAGCGCAAGCAGGTCGGACTGGGCCACGATCGCGGTGGGGCGGACCTCGCGGGGGACGTCCAGCAGCGTCCGGGCCGCCAGGCGCCCCTGCTCGAGGTCGGGCAGGGACGTCTGCACCATGGGTGCGTCGTCGCCGAAGACGTCGATGAAGCCTCGGGCCCGGTCGCGGGCGTCCGGGTAGTCCGCCGCGTCGAGGGCCGCGAGCGCGAACGGCTCGGTGCGGCTGTCGGTTCGCAGCTGCATCGCGACGTGCGCCGCGCGGCGGTGCCCCAGGTCGCGGAGGTGGAGGGCTGCCGAGGCACTCGCGGCACGCTCGTCCAGGCGGAGCTGCACGACGCGCGGGTCCTCGGGGGCGCCGTTGCCGACCATCGGTATGCCGCGCGCGGCCAGGTGGTCCACCACGGGGTTGTGGGTGGGGCCGCAGAGCGCGAACACGACGGCGTCGAGGGCGTAGCCCGCGAGCTGGGCGACGGTGCGCTCCGGGTCCGAGGGCGGCTGCGCGATCAGCAGCATGCCGGCGGGCACGGCGTCGAGCACCTGGGCGAGGCCGTCGAGCACGCTCACGGCGAAGGGGTCCCGGAAGGCGTGCAGCAGCCGCCCCTCGACGACCACGCCCACCACCCCGGCCCGGCCGTGGCGCAGGGACGACGCCAGGGGGTCCGGACCGGCATACCCCAGCGCGGCGGCGGCGGCGCGGACGCGCTCGGCGGTGGCGGCCGCCACGGGGCCCTTGCCGCTGAAGACGAGCGACGCCGTGGAGGTGGACACGCCGGCGCGGTCGGCGACCTCGCGCAGGGTGGCGCGGGCTTGACGGCCAGTGGACATGGCCGTCACACTATCGAATCGATTCGATCGAATCGATTCGATCGAATCGATTCGACCCGACCGGCGGAGTGGCGCTGCCGCGACCCTGACAGTGCCCACCGCACGACACCGACGCCGGCACCGACACCGACGCCGACACCGACACCGAGACCGCAGAGAAGACCCGACCGTGACCCAGCCGTCGACCCTCAGCCACGACCGCCTCCTCGCCGCCCGCACCGCGGTCTACGTCGTCTTCGCGATGAACGGCCTGGCCTTCGCCGCCTGGGCCTCCCGGATCCCCGACGTCAAGCAGACGCTCGGGCTGACCGCCGGGCAGCTCGGCGTCACCCTGCTGGCCGTCTCGCTCGGCTCCATCCTCGGCCTGCCGGCGTCGGGGTGGATCTCGCACCGTCTCGGCGCCGCCGGTTCGGTCCGCATCGGCCTGGCCAGCATGACGGTCGGGATGGCCGGCATCGGGCTCGGGGTCGACACCCTCGGCGACCGCTGGGTCGTCGCCGCGGGCCTGTTCGCCCTCGGTCTCGGCGTCGGCGTCTGGGACGTCGGCATGAACCTCGAGGGCGCGAGCGTCGAGCGCCTGCTCGGGCGCAACATCATGCCGCGCTTCCACGCAGCCTTCTCCGGGGGCACCGTCGTCAGCGCCCTCATCGGCGCGCTCATGGCGTGGCAGCGCGTGCCCCTGACCGCCCACCTGCTGGGTTCGGCCGTGGTCATCGTCGGCACCGGGCTGTGGGCGATCCGTTCGTTCCTGCCCCGCGCGCTGGAGTCCGAGGACGCGTCAGCGGCCGAGGGCGCCGCGGAACCGGGCGCGACGGGCGCGGCGCGCCTCGGCGTGCTGTCGGCGTGGACCGAGCCGAAGACGCTGCTCATCGGCGTGCTGACGCTCATCGCTGCCTTCACCGAGGGGACCGCGAACGACTGGGTGTCGGTCGCGTTCGTCGAGGGCTACGGGTTGCCGACCTGGGCGGGTGTCCTGGCCTTCGCCACCTTCCTGTCGTTCATGACTCTCGGGCGCATCGTGGGGACCGCCCTGCTCGACCGCTACGGTCGTGTGCCGACGCTGCGGGTGATGCTCGTCGGCGCCGGCGTGGGCAGCCTGCTCGTCGTCTTCGGCGGCACCCCCGCCCTGGCCTACCTGGGCGCGGCGATCTGGGGCGTCGGCGTCTCGCTGGGCTTCCCGGTGGGGATGAGCGCCGCCGCCGACGACCCCGAGCGCGCCGCCGCCAGGATCTCCGTGGTCGCGACCATCGGCTACACCGCCTTCATCGCGGGGCCGCCGCTGCTCGGCTTCCTCGGGGACCACTTCGGGATCCTGCAGTCACTCCTCGCCGTCGGCGCCCTTCTCGTCGTCGCGCTCCTGGTCCTGCCCGCCGTGCGGGAGCCTGCCCGGTCGCGCCGCGAGGAGGAGCCCGCAGCAGCCGCGGCTGAGTAGCGCACCTCAGGCGCCCGGTCCCGGGACCCCCTAGCCTCGCGGCAGCGTCCGTGACGAGGGGTGACGAGGGGGACCACCATGGCAGGGGAGCAGCGGCCCGGGCGGCCGAGGGTGTGGAGGGTGGTCGGTATCGTGGCTGCGGTCACCGCGGTCGTGGCCGGGCTGGCCGTCGTCGGCTACGTCGCGCTCATCGCGATCGCGCTCAACTCGTGGGGGAGCAACAAGTGAGGGCGCTCGCACGCGTCGTCTGGGCGACGATGCGCCCGCCCGTGGTGCTGCTGCTCGTCCTGTATGCCGCGACCGGCGCCGCCGTGGGCGGCGCCCCCACGACGACGGTGGTGCTGCGGGCCCTGCTGGTGGTCCTGCCGTTCCTGGCCTGCTCTGCGGTGCTGAACGACCTCGCCGACGAGCACATCGACCGGGTCAACCTCCCAGCCGACGCCCGGCGCCTCCTCGCTGGCGGCCGGGCGCACCGGCGCCAGCTGTGGGCCGTCGCCCTCTTCGCCGCCGCCGCCACCCTGGCCGCGGCCGCGGCGCTGGGTCCGGCAGCCCTGGCCGCGGCGGCGTCCGGCCTCGCCGTCGGCGGTGCCTACTCGCTGGACCCTGTCCGGCTCTCCGCTCGCGGCATCGTGGCCCCGCTGGCGCTGCCGGCGTGCTACGTGGCGGTTCCGTACCTGGTCGGCGTGCTCTCGGCGCGCGGTCACGTGCGCGTCGGTGACCTGCCCCTGCTGGCGGCGCTCTACGTCGGCTTCGTCGGGCGCATCATCCTCAAGGACTTCCGCGACCTGCGCGGCGACGCGCTGTTCGGCAAGCGGACCTTCCTGGTCCGCCGGGGGCGGGTGTCGACCTGCCGCGTGAGTGCTGCCTTCTGGGCCGCCAGCACCGCGCTCCTGCTGTGGGCTCGCCCGGACGCGACGACGGCCTACGTCCTGAGCACCCTCGCGGGCTCGCTGGTCGCCCTGCTGCTGCTGCGCGAGCTCGCCGCGGGTCGGGGCCACCGACGGGACGAGTGGCTCATCTCGGCCCTCGCGATCGTGGGCCGGGGCCTGCTGCTCGTGCTGGTCGTGGACCTCGCCGCGCCCGCCGCAGGCTGGTCCACGGCCCTGACGACGGCGGTGATCGGCGGCTTCGTGGTCAGCGCCGGCGGGCAGGCGCTGCACATGCGCGGCCACGGCCCCACCCGTCCCGGCGGGAGAGCACGCTCCCTTCCGGCGGACGGCAGCGGGGAGGGCTGCCCGTCTGCGGACACACGGGAGGCGCGGCAGGGCGGCCCGGTGGCGGCATACCGGCTTGTGCGCTGACGGCGAACACGTGCGGATCTGGGGACTTCCGCCGCGGAACCGGGCGTTAGGGTCAGCGTGAGCAATCAGCCAGCAAGCGCAACCGGCGTGAACGGAGACATGGTGAGCAGCAGCGAGATCGTCGCTCAGAACGAGCGGCCCATGGCGGGTCTGGACGACCACATCTACAACCGCCTGCTCAAGGAGCGGATCATCTTCCTCGGCTCCGACGTGCGCGACGAGAACGCGAACGCGATCTGCGCGCAGCTCCTGCTGCTCGCGGCCGAGGACCCCGAGAAGGACATCTGGCTCTACATCAACTCCCCGGGTGGGTCGGTCACCGCGGGCATGGCGATCTACGACACGATGAAGTGGATCCCCAACGACGTCGCGACCGTCGCGATGGGTCTGGCCGCCTCGATGGGCCAGTTCCTGCTCAGCGCCGGGGCCCAGGGCAAGCGCTACGCCACCCCCCACGCGCGGGTCATGATGCACCAGCCCTCCGGCGGCATCGGCGGCACCGCCTCGGACATCAAGATCCAGGCCGAGCAGATGCTGCACATCAAGAAGCAGATGGCCGAGCTCATCGCCCAGCACACCGGGCAGACGCTCGAGCAGATCGAGCGCGACTCCGACCGCGACCGCTGGTTCACCGCCGAGGAGGCCAGGGAGTACGGCTTCGTCGACCAGGTCTTCAGCGACGCCTCGCAGACGCCGGGCGCCGGCGGCACCAAGTGACCCACCGCCAGAGAAGGAACGCAGATCCCATGACGCAGAACCGCAACGGCGGCCTCCACCTCCCGCAGATGGGCGGTGGACCCAGGGTCCCCACGCCCGACAGCCGCTACATCCTCCCGCAGTTCGAGGAGCGCACCTCCTACGGCATGAAGCGCCTCGACCCGTACACCAAGCTGTTCGAGGACCGCATCATCTTCCTCGGCGTGCAGGTCGACGACGCCTCCGCGGACGACGTCATCGCCCAGCTCATCGTGCTCGAGTCCCAGGACCCGGACCGCGACATCCTCATGTACATCAACAGCCCCGGCGGCTCCTTCACGGCGATGACGGCCATCTACGACACGATGCAGTACATCCGCCCGGACGTGCAGACCTTCGTGGTCGGCCAGGCGGCCTCGGCGGCGGCGGTGCTGCTCGGCGCCGGCGCCCAGGGCAAGCGGTTCGCGCTGCCGAACGCCCGGATCCTCATCCACCAGCCCGCTCTCGCCGGCGGTGACTACGGGCAGGCCTCCGACATCGAGATCCAGGCCAACGAGGTGCTGCGGATGCGCACCTGGCTCGAGGAGACGCTGGCCCACCACACCGGCCGCACCCCGGAGCAGGTCAACGAGGACATCGAGCGCGACAAGATCCTCGGCGCCTCCGACGCCAAGGACTACGGCCTCATCGACGAGGTGCTCGCCTCCCGCAAGGCCTCCCTCGAGGTCTGACCGAGGGGTCGCACGACCCAGCCTCACGCAGGGCGGTATGCCGCCCGCTCACCCGAGCGGGCGGCATACCTTTCGGTCGTGCGGCCGGTCCGGGTCCGGGCGAACCTCGCCCGCCCGGGTCAGGAGCCCGCGCGCTCGTGCTCCGGCTCGGGCCCGGGGATGGGTTGGGGCTGGTCGGCGCCCTGGGTGCGCACCTCGGCGTCGAGCTCGGCCCGCCGGCTGGCGCGCAGGCTCGTGACCGTCGTGACCGCCAGGATGCCGACGATGACGCCGAGCGAGGCGAGCGTGGGCACCTCGGGCGTGGCGGGCCAGGTGCCGTGCGCCCAGTGCAGGACGAGCTTGACGCCGATGAAGCCCAGGATCGCGGCCAGGCCGTAGCCGAGGTGGACCAGCTTCGACAGCGCGCCCTCGAGCACGAAGTAGAGCGCCCGCAGCCCGAGGAGCGCGAACGCGTTGGTGGCGAAGACGAGGTACGGGTCGCCCGTGATGCCGTAGACGGCGGGGACCGAGTCGACCGCGAAGACGACGTCGGTCGCGAGAATGGCCACGGTGACCAGGGCCAGCGGCGTCAGGGCCCGGCGGCCCTGGTCGACCACCGTCAGGCGCGTGCCGTGGTACTCGTCCCGGACCGGCATCACCCGGCGCAGCAGCCGCACGCTGCGCATCCGCGAGATGTCGATGGCGTGGTCGTTTCCCTGCACGGCGTCCCTGAGGAGCTTGACGCCGGTCACGAGGAGGACCAGCCCGAAGAGGAGGAAGGTCCAGTCGAAGGTCTGGAGCATCTGGGCGCCGAGGGCGATGAACACGCCGCGGAGCGCGAGCGCGCCGACGACCCCGATCAGCAGCACGCGCTGCTGCAGCTCCCTCGGCACGGCGAAGGCGGCCAGAAGGAGCATGAACACGAACAGGTTGTCGACCGACAGGGACTTCTCGACGAGGTAGCCGGTGTAGTACTAGACGCCCACCGTGGTGCCGTGCTGCGACCACAGCCAGCCGCCGAACGCCACGGGCAGGGCGACGTAGAACGCCGACCACCCGAGCGCCTCGCGCATCGAGACCTCGTGGGGCCGTCGGGTGAGCAGGAAGTCGAGGAGCACCAGCGCCGCGACGGCGCCCAGGCTGACGGCCCAGAGGGTGGGGGTGCCGATGGAGCTGACGGCGGCTCCGGGCTCGGCCGGGAGCGTGGCAGGAGGAACGACAGGGGACAGGACAGAAGGCATGGACGGACCTCAGATCGTCACGCGGTCTGAGGTCTCCTTCACCGCGTCGGACGCGGCGCCGCACCGGGAGCGACATGGGACGCTCGTACTGACCGGTGCGGCCTCGGGAAGTACTCCCCTCGTTGAAAATGATACGAGAACCGGGGGAGCGGGCAACTCCGGAGCCTTGTCCGCTGTCAGCGGACAAGGGCGACTCGTGGGCGTTTCGGGGCGTTCAATGGAGCCTGAGGGGGCGGCGGCCTAGTAGCGTCGGCACACAGTTTCAACCGGCTCGACCAGCAACAGGAGGACCGTCACGTGGCACGGATGGGAGACGGCGGCGACCTGCTCAAGTGCTCGTTCTGCGGGAAGAGCCAGAAGCAGGTCAAGAAGCTGATCGCCGGTCCGGGTGTCTACATCTGTGACGAGTGCATCGACCTGTGCAACGAGATCATCGAGGAGGAGCTCGCCGAGTCCTCCGAGCTCGGCCTGGACGAGCTGCCGAAGCCGCGCGAGATCTTCGAGTTCCTCCAGAACTACGTGGTCGGCCAGGACGTCGCCAAGAAGGCCCTCGCCGTCGCGGTGTACAACCACTACAAGCGCATCCAGGCCGGTGAGAGCGCCGGCAAGAAGGACGCCGAGTCGGTCGACATCGCGAAGTCCAACATCCTGCTCATCGGGCCGACCGGCTGCGGCAAGACCTACCTCGCGCAGACCCTCGCGCGCATGCTCAACGTGCCGTTCGCGATCGCCGACGCCACCGCGCTGACCGAGGCCGGCTACGTCGGGGAGGACGTCGAGAACATCCTGCTCAAGCTCATCCAGGCCGCCGACTACGACGTCAAGAAGGCCGAGACGGGCATCATCTACATCGACGAGGTCGACAAGATCGCCCGCAAGAGCGAGAACCCGTCGATCACCCGCGACGTCTCCGGTGAGGGCGTGCAGCAGGCGCTGCTCAAGATCCTCGAGGGCACCACCGCCTCGGTCCCGCCGCAGGGCGGGCGCAAGCACCCGCACCAGGAGTTCATCCAGATCGACACGACCAACGTGCTCTTCATCGTCGGTGGCGCGTTCGCCGGCCTCGAGAAGCTCATCGAGTCGCGCAACGGCAAGAAGGGCCTTGGTTTCGGCTCGGAGCTGCACACGCCGAAGGACCTCGCGGAGTCCTACGGCGACGTCATGCCCGAGGACCTCATGAAGTTCGGCCTCATCCCGGAGTTCATCGGCCGCCTGCCCGTCATCACCACCGTGTCGCCGCTCGACAACGACGCCCTCGTCAAGATCCTCACGCAGCCGCGCAACGCGCTGGTGAAGCAGTACAAGAAGATGTTCGAGATCGACGGCGTCGAGCTCGAGTTCACCGACGACGCCATCGAGGCCGTTGCCGAGCAGGCGCTCAAGCGAGGCACGGGCGCGCGCGGCCTGCGGGCCATCATGGAGGAGGTCCTCCTCCCGGTGATGTTCGACGTGCCCAGCGACGACGGCATCGCCCGCGTGGTGGTCACCCGTGAGGTCGTCCTGGACAACGTCCTGCCGACGATCGTGCGGCGCGACGAGTCGCAGCCGGCAGCGAAGCGCCCGGCGCGCAAGCGCTCCGCCTGACCGGCGCCGCGTCAGTGGCGGCGGGCTGACGGCGCCGACAGCAGGAACACCGCCCCGGCGAGGAGCGCCAGGCCGGCGATCGCGACGTAGGTCATCGACACCTCACCACGCAGGCTCTGCTGCCGCGTGACCGCGCCGACGGCCCAGACCGGCACGACCGCCACCGCGACGACAGCCGTGCGAACGGCCCAGCGCCGCCATCCCCGTCCGGGCACGGCGGTGCGGGACGGCCAGGTCACCGCCGCGCTGGCGCTGACGTGCAGCAGCAGCACCAGCCACGCCCCGCCGAGCACGGTCGTCCACTGCGCCAGGTTCTCGGGCGCCGGTGCCGTGGCGGTCCAGTGCACCGCGTGCCCCAGCACCAGGGCGAGCACCGCCCACGACTCCGGTCGAGCGACCGCCACCGCGGTGAGGACCGCCAGGGCGACGGCGACCGGCAGCACGCCCCCGGACGCGGCATACGTGAGCGCCAGCAGGCCGGCCGACGAGAGCGCCATGACCGTCCGCACCGCGAGGTGGGAGGGTGACATCACCGGCTCACCACCCTCGGCGCCCGCGATCGTCGGCCGAGGTCGCGCAGCACGAGGTCGAGCGTTCCCGGCCCCGCCCACGGGACGATGGGGACCCCGGCTTCGCGAGCCCGCCGCATCTCGTGGGCCCGCTCGAGCAGCCGCACACGCCAGGCGAGCCCGGCAGCATCGGGCGACTCGGCGGCCTGCGGGATGACCGTGCCGAGCAGGACGGGGTCGACGTCGGGTCGGGCGATCTCCGGCGGGAGCGTGTCGACGGTCACCACCGAGATGCCGCGGCGCGACAGCGCGAGGGCGTGGCTCAGCACGTCGCTTGAGATGGCTGGGGTGAGGACGACGACCAGGGCACCCGACGGAACTCGGTGGCGCAGCTGGGCGCGCAGCCGCTTCTCGTCGGCGAACGTCCCGTCGGCGGAGCGGGTGCGGGCCAGGGTGTCGAGCACCCGGCGCAGGTGGTTCTTGCCGGCGGCAGACCCGACGGCGGGGAGCTCGCGGGCTCCCAGGACGTGCAGTCCCACGCGGTCGCCGGTGCGCAGGTAGTGCTCGGCGATGGCCCCGGCGGCGCGCACGGCGTTGTCGAGGCTGGTGCTGCGGCCGCCGGTGCCCTGGCTGAGGCCGATGTCGTGCATCGCGTCGACGAGCAGGATCACCTCGCTGTCCTGGTCGGCGTGGGTGGCGGTGACGTGCAGCTCGCCGGTGCGCACGCTGACCGGCCAGTGGACCCGCCGCAGCCGGTCGCCGAAGCGGAACGGGCGGATGTCGGCGAACTCGCCACCGTCACCCGGGTGGTGCGACCGGTTCTGGCCGACCAGGCCGTCGGGACGGGGCACCGGCACCCGGGCGTCGAAGTGGTCGGGCAGCGGGACGGTCGTGACCGGGGGAGTGGTGACGACGTCGGGGGCCCAGCGGTAGGCGCCGAACGGTCCGGACACCGCGAGAACCGCCGGGCCGAGGACGCGGCGGCCCCAGCGCGTGCTGCGGCAGGCGACCGCCAGCTCGAGCGGCTCCTCGCCCGCCCCGGCCGACACGGCCACCTCCCGCACGGCCGGTTCGTACTCGGTGAAGGGCGTCGGCATCAGTGCCAGGCCGACGTCCTCGACGCCGGGGGCGGGCCCCACCTCCGCGACCCAGCGGGTGGCCTGGCCCTCGCGCAGCGTCAGGTGCCGCGCTCCGGCCACGACCACCGGGTCGGCTTCGGGGCGGGTCAGCAACCCCCAGAGCGCAACGGCCAGCAGCGGTGTGCCGAACACGAGCAGCTCGGGCCGGCGCCACATCACCGCGACGGCCACCAGCCCGAGCCCGGCCAGCGTGGCGCGGGTGTGGGCCGGGGTCGGACGCCAGGACGCTCGGACCGGCGCCAGCTCCTCGGTAGCCGCCGCGGCCGCGCCCGGCACGGAGCTCACGGCCGGGCGTACGCGGAAGCCGGGGCCGCCGTGGCAGCACCGGGCACGGCGGTCGCCGAGAGGACGGACTCGACGACCGTCGCCGAGGTGACCTCGTTCATCCAGAGCTCCGGGCGCACGGTGACGCGGTGGTCGAGTGCGGCGTGGGCCACGGCCTTGACGTCCTCCGGGGTGACGAAGTCGCGTCCGCGCACGACGGCGTGCGCGCGTGCGGTGAGCAGCAGCGCGAGCGACCCCCGTGGTGAGGAGCCCATGAGCAGGGACTGGTGGCGTCGAGTGGCGTCGACCAGCTTGACGCAGTACTGCCCGACGGCCTCGTCGACGGTGACGGTCTCGACCGCCTGCTGCATCGCGAGCAGACCCTCGGCGTCGCACACCTGACCGACCGTCTGTGCCTCCTGCCGCCGGGCCATGCGTCGCTGCAGGACCTCCCACTCCTCCTTGGGGCTGGGATAGCCGAAGCTCACGCGCAGCAGGAACCGGTCGAGCTGGGCCTCCGGCAGCGGGTACGTGCCCTCGTACTCGACGGGGTTCGCGGTGGCGAGGACGTGGAACGGGCGGGGCAGTGGGAAGGTCTCACCCTCGACGGTGACCTGGCCCTCCTGCATCGCCTCCAGCAGGGCGGACTGGGTCTTCGGGGGCGTGCGGTTGATCTCGTCGGCGAGCAGCAGTCCGGTGAAGAGCGGACCGTGGCGGAACGTGAACTCGTGGCTGCGCTGGTCGTAGAGAAAGGACCCCGTGAGGTCCGACGGCAGCAGGTCGGGGGTGAACTGGGCGCGCGAGAACTCCAGCCCGAGGGCCTGGGCGAACGAGCGGGCGGCGAGGGTCTTGCCGAGCCCGGGGTAGTCCTCCATGAGCACGTGGCCGCCGGCGAGGATGCCCGAGAGCACGAGCTCCGCGGCGTGGCGCTTGCCGACGACGGCGCGCTCCACCTCGTCGAGGATGCGCTGTGCCCGGTCGGAGACCTGGGCGAGGGAGAGAGTGGTCACGAGAGCTCCTCGAGGGTGGTGAGGTGACGGCGCAGCTGGTCGGGGGTGATCCGGCCGCCGGGAGGGCGGTCGAGGTATGCCGCGAGGTCGGCGCCCAGCGCGGCCTCCGTGGCCGCAGCGGCCCCAGCGGCCCCAGCGGCCCCAGCGGCGCGGCGGTCGAGGCCGCGGCTGTCGCGCAGCCGCTCCTCGGCAAGGGTCGTGAGGAGGGCGTGCACCTCGTGCACGGCGGCAGCCTCGCCGCGTGTCGCCTGCTCGATGGTGTGGTGCACGGTGCCGACGCGTGCGTCCGCGCCGCGTCGCTCCTCGGGTGCGTGGGCGGCCGTCGTCCAGTGCATGCGCCGCTGCGACTGCACCAGCCGCTGCGCCACCAGGGCCACGACGGCGGCGCAGGCGAGGGTCGCGAGCAGCAGGCCGATGTTGGTGAACCACCACAGGCTCACGGTGAGGGCGCCGACGACGGTCGCGACGGCGGCGGCGGCCAGCACCACCCGGCGCGTCGAGGGCTCGTCCCAGTCGGGGTTCATGCGCGCAGAGCCTCCTTCGCCGCGGCCCGCCGCAGGTCGACGTGCAGCGCG
This sequence comes from Pedococcus sp., assembly GCF_036554925.1. Lineage (NCBI taxonomy): Bacteria > Bacillati > Actinomycetota > Actinomycetes > Micrococcales > Intrasporangiaceae > Pedococcus > Pedococcus sp. The sequence continues at coordinate 65,394 of NZ_DATBMI010000066.1, read as the reverse complement.
GTCAGGGCGTCGGCCGCGCGTGCCCGGTGCGCCTCGGTCAGCTCGTGGGCGGAGAACCGCGCCTCGCGGAACAGGGCGGCGAGCTCGCGCAGGGCCCGCTCGTCGATGGCGTACTCGCGCAGGACCTCGCTGGTGGTCTCGGTGGAGGTGCGGGACGGGTCGAGCCGGAAGCCGGCGGCGGCGACCTCGGCCTCGAGCCGCATCCAGCAGGCCACGATGGCGTTGGAGGGCGTGCCGCTCTGCAGCTCGGCGACGCGGACGCTCGCTCCCTCGAGGAGGACCTCGGGCAGGGTCTCGACACGCCCGCCCGGGCCCTCCACCGCGGGCGTGGGACGAGCGCGGCGGACGAGCTCGCGTGCGATCACGAACAGCACGGCGGCCACGATCGCGACGATCGCGAGCTTGAGCCCCCACACGATGACCGCGACGACGGCGTCGCTGACGTCGGACGAGGCGTAGATGCGGTCTGGTGGGGGAGGGACGTTGCTCCACTCCTCGAAGTCAGACCCTGGTGCGGGCCGCCGCGGGGCGGAGGGGTCGAGGCTCTGCCGGGCGAAGATGGCCACGGGGCCGGCCGCCGTCACCCAGGCGCCCAGCAGCAGCAGAAGGCCTGCACCGGCCACCACCGGCCATCGTCCCCGTCCCACGAGGCACGACCCTAGGGGAGCGGCTCCCCGGATCGCGTGAACCGAGCCCACTTTGTTATGTGACCGCCTGCCCGGGTCACGACGCGATGACGCGCGAGGCCCCGAGTGCCCTGCCCCGCGCCTGGTGGACGGCGGACCGGGGACCGGACAGGATGGCCCCATGAGCATGGCGTTCAGGCTGCGCGCCGGCGACCAGGGGCCGGTGCAGCAGAGCCCGGTCACCTGCGGTTCGGCCTGCCTGACCGTGGCCCGGATGCTGGTCAACCCGCAGTTCGCCCACTGGATCGTCACGGGTGAGGGCGCCCGCGGGGACGCCCCCGAGGGCGCCACGGAGACAGAGCGGTTCGCCGCGTACGAGCGGGTCGTGATGAAGCGCACGAACGGCCTCTATGCCGGTGGGCACCGGCTCAACCTGCCGTGGCCCCGGCGCCTCGGCACTCCGCCGTGGGGCGCCAAGAAGGAGCTCGAGTTCGGCGCCGCCCGCCGCAGCACGACCTACGAGGTGGAGGTCCTGCGCAGTGCCACCCGGACCGCCCGCCGGGCCGCGCACCAGCGCCTCGTCGAGGTCGTCGGCGACGGTGAGCCGGCCCTGCTCTACGTCGGCAACGCCATCCTGCCGCGGCACGTGGTGCTCGTCCTGCCCGGCGACGGCGACCGGGTCCTCGACGTCTACGATCCCGGCACCGGGCTCGTCAGCCCGCTCGACCAGGACACGTTCGCCGCCCGCAGGCTGCGGCTGTCGGGCTGGGACGTCCCGTGGATCGCCGTCCAGCCCGACGGCCTGCGCCGCGTTCAGGCCTTCGGCTTCGCCACCGGGATGAGCTCGGCACCGCGGACCTCGGGAATCTCCGCCTCCGCGTAGTCGAGGGCGCCGGTGATGCGGCCTGCCGCCCGCAGGTCGGCCTCGGCGGCGCGCACCCGCTGGGTCCAGCCCTCCGGCCCGGCCAGCTCGATGCGGGACACCTCGGAGCGCATGCCGACCTTGGCCTCCGACTTGGCCTTGCGCACCCCGGCGAGCGCCTCGCCGACGGTCGCCAGGACGCCGGGATCGCCGGCCTCCGGCGTCGCGGTCTCACTGGCCAGCGGCCAGGGCGCGCGGTGCACCGACTCGTCGTGCCACCACGACCAGACCTCCTCGGTGGCGTAGGGCAGGAACGGGGCCAGCAGCCGCAGCAGCACGTCGAGGGCCAGCCTGAGCGCGGCTCGGGCGGACGCGGCGGCCGCCTCGCCCTGGCCGCCGTAGGCGCGGTCCTTGACGAGCTCGAGGTAGTCGTCGCAGAAGGTCCAGAAGAACGACTCGGTCACCTCGAGGCTGCGGGTGTAGTCCCAGGCCTCGAAGCCGGCGGTCGCCTTCTGCACGACCTCGCCCAGCGCGGCGAGCATCGAGCGGTCCAGCGGGTGGGTGACGGCGGCGTGCAGGTCGCCCTCCACCTCGCCGAAGGACAGGGCGAACTTGCTGGCGTTCAGCACCTTGATGGCCAGGCGCCGGCCGACCTTCATCTGGCCGGTGTCGTACGCGGCGTCGGTGCCGAGGCGACCGCTGGCCGCCCAGTACCGCACGGCGTCGGCGCTGTGCTCGACGACGACGTCCTCGGGCGTGACGACGTTGCCCTTGGACTTGCTCATCTTCTTGCGCTCGGGGTCGAGGATCCAGCCGCTGATGGCCGCGTTGCGCCACGGCACGCTGTCGTGCTCGAAGTGGGCGCGGACCATGGTCGCGAACAGCCAGGTGCGGATGATGTCGTGCGCCTGCGGGCGCAGGTCCATCGGGAAGACCGCCTCGAACAGCTCGGCGTCGCCGCGCCAGCCGGCCGCGATCTGCGGGGAGAGCGAGGAGGTCGCCCAGGTGTCCATGACGTCGGGGTCGCCGACGAACCCGCCGGCCCGGCCACGCTGGGTCTCGTCGTACCCCTCGGGCGCCTGCGACGCCGGGTCGACCGGGAGGGCGTCCTCGGAGGGCACGAGCGGCTTGTCGTGCACCGGCTCGCCGTTCTCGTCGAGCGGGTACCAGACCGGGATGGGTACCCCGAAGAAGCGCTGCCGGCTGATGAGCCAGTCACCGTTGAGCCCGGACACCCAGTTCTCGTAGCGCGCGCGCATGAAGGCAGGGTGGAAGTCGACCTGCCGGCCGCGCTCGATGAGCGCCGAGTTGAGGTCGGCGTCCCGGCCACCGTTGCGGATGTACCACTGGCGGGAGGTGACGATCTCCAGCGGCTTCTCGCCACGCTCGTAGAAGTTCGCCTTGCGCTGCGTGGCGGTGGGCTCGCCGTCGAGGTCGCCGGACTCGCGCAGGGCCGCCACCACCGCCTCCCGCGCGCTGAACGTGGTGCGGCCGCTCAGCTCGGCGTCCCAGAGACGCTTGCCCTCGTGGCTGGCGAGCCACTCGGGGGTCTCGGCCTGCATCCGGCCCGAGCGGGTGATGACCGAGCGGGTCGGCAGCCGCAGCTCGCGCCACCACAGCACGTCGGTGAGGTCTCCGAAGGTGCAGCACATCGCGATGCCGGCGCCCTTGTCGGGCTCGGCGGCCGGGTGCGCCAGCACCGGGACCTCGACCCCGAACAGCGGCGAGGTGACGGTGGTGCCGAACAGCGCGGCATACCGCTCGTCGTCGGGGTGGGCGATGAGCGCCACCACGGCGGGGATCAGCTCGGGGCGGGTGGTCTCGATGTGGACCGGGCCGCCACCGTCGGTGCGGTGGAACGCCACGCGGTGGAAGTGGCCGGGGTAGTCGCGTGCCTCGAGCTCGGCCTGCGCGACGGCGGTCTGGAAGGTGACGTCCCAGAGCCCGGGTGCCTCCGACTGGTACGCCTCCCCGCGGGCGAGGTTGCGCAGGAACGCCTGCTGGGCCGTGGCGCGTGAGTGGTCGTCGATGGTGCGGTAGCTGATGTCCCAGTCGAGGGAGAAGCCGAGCCGCCGGAACAGGGACTCGAACGCCTCCTCGTCCTTGACGGTCAGCTCGTCGCACAGCTCGATGAAGTTCTGCCGGGAGATGGGCTTCTGGTCGGCGGCCTTGAGGCTCTTCGCATCGCCCCGGAACGGCGGCTCGAAGGCACCGTCATAGGGCAGCGTGGAGTCGCCGCGCACGCCGTAGTAGTTCTGGACCCGCTTCTCGGTGGGCAGGCCGTTGTCGTCCCACCCGATCGGGTAGAAGACCTCGAAGCCGGCCATGCGCTTGTAGCGGGCCATGCAGTCCGTGTGCGTGTAGGAGAACACGTGGCCCATGTGCAGGGACCCGCTCGCGGTCGGCGGCGGGGTGTCGATGGAGAACACCGCCTCGCGACCCTTCGACAGCGCGGCCTGCCGGTCGAAGCGGTACGTGCCCTGCTCGCGCCATACCTGCGTCCACTTGTCCTCGAGCCCGTCGATCGAGGGCCTGTCCGGGATGGTGGCGGCACGGGGTGTGGGAGCGGGGTGGGTCATGGCCCGAATCTTCCCAGATGGCGCTCACGGCATACCAATCGGTTCCGGCTCGCCCCTAGGGTGTGCCCATGGACCCCGTCTATCGCTTCATCATCGCCGTGGCACGCCTGGTCTTCTGGCTGCAGGGCCTGAAGTTCCGTATCCACGGGGCAGCCAACGTCCCGCGTCACGGGGGAGCGGTGATGGCCATCAACCACACCGGCTACATGGACTTCACGTATGCCGGCCTGGCCGCCCGCCCGTCGAAGCGGCTCGTGCGGTTCATGGCCAAGGAGTCGATCTGGGGGCATCCGGTGGCCGGGCGCTTGATGCGGGCCATGATGCACATCCCGGTCGACCGCCACGCCGGTGCCGGCTCCTTCCGTGCGGCGGTGGCGGCGCTGAAGGCGGGGGAGGTCGTCGGGGTGTTCCCCGAGGCCACCATCTCCCGCTCGTTCGAGCTCAAGGAGTTCAAGTCGGGCACCGTCCGCATGGCGCAGGCGGCGGGGGTGCCGATCCTGCCCGTCACGATCTGGGGCTCGCAGCGGGTCTGGACCAAGGACCACCCCAAGCGGCTCGGCCGCCACAACATCCCGATCTTCATCACGGTGGGCGAGCCGATCCCCGTGCAGCGCGGCGACAACGCCGACGAGGTCAACGAGCTCCTCCAGCGGCGGATGACCGAGCAGCTGCACCGAGACCAGGAGGACTACCCGCCGCTGACCGGGGACGAGCTCGTCTACCTCCCGGCGCGGCTGGGCGGGAAGGCGCCGACGCCCGAGGAGGCGTACGCCCGGGACGAGGAGGACAGCCGCCGGCGCACGGACCGCTTCAACAGCTGACTCCGGGCCCCAGGGGTCCGGCGGCCGCCCGCCGTGCCGTGGGCTCGGGGACCTCGGGTCGCGGTCGGGAGGTCGGGCGGACCCGCCGCGGGCTGCCGACCTGACTCAGATGGCGTGGCCGACGTGCGCGAGCGCCTGGCGCAGCAGCACCCCGTGGCCGCCGTCCATGTCGAGCAGGAGCTCGGGGTCCGCCGCCTCCTCCGGGGTCAGCCAGGCGAGGTCGAGGGCGTCCTGCTGCGGTGAGCAGTCGCCGGACACGGGCACGATGAACGCCAGCGACACGGCGTGCTGGCGCGGGTCGTGGTACGGCGTCACCCCGGGCGTGGGGAAGTACTCGGCCACGGTGAACGGTTGCGGGCTGGCAGGGATGCGCGGCAGGCACATCGGGCCCAGGTCCTTCTCGAGGTGGCGGATCAGGGCATCCCGGACCCGCTCGTGGTACAGCACGCGCCCGGAGACGAGCTCGCGGTTGATGCTGCCCTCGCTCGAGGCTCGCAGCAGCAGGCCGATGCGGGTGATGGCACCGGTGGCGTCGACCCGCACGGGCACGGCGTCGACGTAGAGGATGGGCAGCCGCTCCCGCGCCGCGTCCAGCTCCTCGCGGGTCAGCCAGGACTCGTTGCGCTCCAACTCCAGCGGGTTCATGCAGTGTTTCTACCAGCCCCCGGGCGCACGCGCGGGGGCTGACACCGGTCGGACGCGGCCGGTCGGACCCGGGCTGTCGGACCCGGCCGGCCCACGGGCCCGTGCCGGCGGCGCCCTGCCCTCGGGGACCTTGTCCCCTCCCTCGGGCGTGGCCGTCGCCACATGCTGGGGGAGACGGGAGGAGGCAGCGCATGACCGTGGCCGCCGTGCGCGGGCTGAGCAGCACCGAGGCCGCCCGCCGCCGCGCCGAGCAGGGCCCCAACCGGCTCCCGGAGCTGCGCCGTCCGTCCGTGGTCCGCCGGTTCGGCGGCGAGCTCACCCACTTCTTCGCCCTCATGCTGTGGGTGGCGGGGGCGCTGGCCCTGCTGGCCGGCCTGCCCGAGCTGGGGGTCGCGATCTTCGCCGTCATCCTCCTCAACGCGGTCTTCGCGTTCGTGCAGCAGGCCCGGGCCGACCGGGCTGCGGAGCGCCTGCGGGCCATGCTCCCGACGCGGGTGTCGGTGCGCCGCGACGGGCGCCGACGGATCATCGACGCCGACGAGGTCGTCCTCGGCGACCTGCTCCTGCTCGAGAGCGGCGACCGGGTGCCGGCGGATGCCACCGTCGACAGGGCCAACTGCCTGCTCGTCGACACCTCCCTCCTGACCGGCGAGAGCGCGGCGTCCGCGGTGGGCGAGGCCGAGAACCTGTATGCCGGCACGTTCGTCGTCGAGGGCGAGGCCCGCGCCGTCGTGGTCGCCAGGGCCGTCGTCCTCGTCTCACCTGCAGTCGTCCTGGCGGTCGACGCGCTGGACAAGCACCTCCGGGCCCGCGCCCGCGGCGAGCTCGCGCACGGTCCCCCGCCGCACCCCGCCGCCGTGGGGGGTCACCGACGCCAGCGGGGCGGCAAACCCCCACAGGGGCGCGTTCGGCGTGGACGCAGGACCGCTGGTCGCGTTCAGGACCAGTAGACGCGGCCCGGGTTCATGATGCCGCGCGGGTCGAACAGCGCCTTCACCGCGCGCTGGCGCTCGAGCTCCCGCTCGCCGAGCTCCTGGGACAGCCACTTGGCCTTGAGCGAGCCGACCCCGTGCTCGCCGGTGATCGTGCCGCCGAACTCCAGGGCCAGGGCCACGAGCTCCCCGAAGGCGCCCTCGGCGTTCTCGCGACTGGCCGGGTCGGCGTCGTCGAAGAAGATGCTCGGGTGCAGGTTACCGTCGCCGGCGTGGCCCGACATGGTGATCTCCAGCCCGCGCCGGGCGGCGATCGCCTGGCCCTCGCGGATCAGGTCGGTGAGCCGGCCGACCGGCACGCAGACGTCCTCCAGGAAGCGGGGCCCCTTGGCCTCGAGCGCCGGGCTCAGCGCCCGGCGTCCCGCGAGCAGCAGGTCGGCCTCCTGCAGGTCATCAGCCACGGCGACCTCGGTGGCACCGGCCTTCTCCAGGATCTCGGCGTAGAGGGCGACGTCCTCGGCGGTGTGGCCGGGGCGGTCGGACTGCACGATGAGCGCCGCCTCGCAGTCGCCCGGGTAGCCGTAGTCGGCCAGAGCCTGGACCGCGGCGATCGAGGCGCGGTCCATCAGCTCCACCAGGCTCGGCACGTGACGCTCGCGGCGCAGGGCGCTGATCGCCTCGCTCGCCGGCTGCAGCGAGTCGAAGGTGCCCAGGACCGTCAGGGCGGGGTCGGGCGAGGGCACGACCCTGGCCACGATCTCGGTGACGACCCCGAGGGTGCCCTCGGAGCCGACGAACAGCCCGGTGAGGTCGAGGCCGGCCACACCCTTGGCCGTCCGGTGGCCGGTGCGGATCACCTCACCGCCGGGCAGCACGACCTGCAGCCCGCGGATGTAGTCCGCGGTGACGCCGTACTTCACGCAGCACAGCCCGCCGGCGTTGGTGGCGACGTTGCCGCCGATCGTGCAGAAGGCCGAGGAGGCGGGGTCGGGCGGGTAGAACAGGCCCTGCTGGGCGGCGGCCGCCTTGAGGTCGGCGTTGATGACGCCCGGCCCGGCGACCGCGAGACCCTCGAGCGGGTCGACCTCGCTGACGACGTCGAGCGCCTCGACGTTGAGCACGATGCCGCCCTCGATCGCCACGGAGCCGCCGGTCAGGCTGCTGCGCGCGCCCTGCGGCACGACCGGGGTCCGCGTCTCGTGCGCGTGCCTCATGACCTCGACCACGTCGGCGAGGTCCCGGGCGCGCACCACCTCGAAGTCGCCGGGCGGCGCGGCGCCCACCGACTCGTCCACGGCATACGTCGCCTTGACGTCCGGGTCGGTCACGACCCGCTGGCTGAGGGAGGTCGGGATCAGTGCCACCCCCGCAGCCTATGAGGACGCGACCATCTCCGTCGCGACCACGGCGGCCGCTCCCGTAGAATCGCGGCAACGGCGCTGACCCGGCCATCACCGGCGAGCCTCCGGAAGAACGGCACCGCCCTCCCTGGAGGGCGACTGCTCACTAGAACCGGACGGGAGGGCCCGTCACAGCCTGGACCAGAGCGGTCGTATGCCGCGTGCGCCAGCACGCGGGGTGCGGCAAGCGAGGTGGTACCGCGGTGGTGCCGGGGCGTGACCCGGTGACGTCGTCCTCGTGTCGAAGAGCGAAGCCACAAGCGACACGAGCGACGAAGGACCTGCCGACGATGACCTACCCGAAGGTCTCCAGCGACCCGACCAGCACCGGTGTGCCCGCGAGCCCCCGCTTCCCGGAGATCGAGGAGCGGATCCTCCGCTACTGGGACCAGGACGGCACCTTCCAGGCCTCGGTCGAGAACCGCGAGCCCGGGGAGGACGGCGACAACGAGTTCGTCTTCTACGACGGCCCGCCCTTTGCCAACGGCCTGCCGCACTACGGCCACCTGCTGACCGGGTACGTCAAGGACGTCGTGCCGCGCTACGAGACCATGCGCGGCAGGCGGGTCGAGCGCCGCTTCGGCTGGGACACCCACGGCCTGCCCGCCGAGCTCGAGGCCATGAGCCAGCTCGGCATCAAGACCAAGGAGGAGATCCTCGAGATCGGCATCGAGGAGTTCAACGCCAAGTGCCGCAGCTCGGTGCTGAAGTACACGGGGGAGTGGCGCGAGTACGTCACCCGCCAGGCGCGCTGGGTCGACTTCGACAACGACTACAAGACGCTGAACCCGCAGTACATGGAGAGCGTCATCTGGGCGTTCAAGCAGCTCTACGACAAGGGCCTGGTCTACGAGGGCTTCCGCTGCCTGCCCTACTGCTGGAACGACCAGACGCCGCTGTCCAACCACGAGCTGCGGATGGACGACGACGTCTACAAGAACCGTCAGGACCCAGCCGTGACGATCGGCTACCGGCTCGAGACCGGCGAGCTCGCCCTGGTGTGGACCACCACGCCGTGGACCGTGCCCTCCAACCTCGCCATGGCCGTGCGGCCCGACATCGACTACGTGGTGGTCGAGTCCGACGTCACCGGCACCACGGAGCGGTACGTCATCGCGGAGGCGCGCCTCGCGGCATACCGCAAGGAGCTCGGCGGCTCCGACCCCGACGGGCTCGAGGAGCGCATCGTCGAGCGGCTCACGGGCGCCGACCTGGTCGGGCGCCGCTACACCCCGCCGTTCTCGTACTTCGCGGGCCACGAGAAGGCCCACGTCGTGCTGCCCGCCGACTACGTCACCACCGAGGACGGCACCGGCATCGTCCACATCGCGCCCGCGTTCGGTGAGGAGGACAAGCAGCTCACGGACCAGTACGGCATCACCCCGGTCGTGCCGGTGGGCCCTGACGGCCGCTTCACCTTCCCGGTCATCGACTACGAGGGCCTGCACGTGTTCGACGCCAACCCGGTGATCATCGACCACCTCAAGGCGGCGACCCGGGGCGAGGGTGACCGCGGCGCGGTCACCGAGGGGACGGTGCTGCTGCGCCGCGAGACCTACGACCACAGCTACCCGCACTGCTGGCGCTGTCGCGAACCCCTGATCTACATGGCGGTGTCGTCGTGGTTCGTCGAGGTCACCAAGATCAAGCAGCGCATGCTCGAGCTCAACGAGCAGATCACCTGGGTTCCCGAGCACGTCAAGCACGGCCAGTTCGGCAAGTGGCTTGAGAACGCCCGCGACTGGTCGATCTCGCGAAACCGCTTCTGGGGCAGTCCCATTCCTGTCTGGAAGTCGGACGACCCGGAGCACCCGCGGGTCGACGTCTACGGCTCGTTCGAGGAGCTCGAGCGGGACTTCGGTGTCGAGGTCAAGGACCTGCACCGGCCGTACATCGACCGCTTGACCCGGCCCAACCCGGACGACCCGACCGGGCGGTCGACCATGCGCCGGGTCGAGGACGTCCTCGACGTGTGGTTCGACTCCGGCTCGATGTCGTTCGCGCAGGTGCACTACCCGTTCGAGAACGCCGACTGGTTCGAGCACCACTTCCCGGGTGACTTCATCGTCGAGTACATCGGGCAGACCCGCGGCTGGTTCTACACGCTGCACATCCTCGCGACGGCGCTGTTCGACCGGCCGGCCTTCTCCTCGTGCGTCAGCCACGGCATCGTGCTCGGCTCGGACGGGCAGAAGATGAGCAAGTCGCTGCGCAACTACCCCGACGTGCGCGACGTCTTCAACCGGGACGGCGCCGACGCGATGCGCTGGTTCCTCATGTCCAGCCCGATCCTGCGCGGTGGCAACCTCGTCGTCACCGAGCAGGGCATCCGCGACGGCGTCCGCCAGGTGCTGATCCCGCTGTGGAACTCCTGGTACTTCTTCAGCCTCTACGCCAACGCCGCGGGCGGCGGCGAGGGCTACACGGCGAAGTGGTCGACGGCGTCCACCGACGTGCTGGACCGCTACCTCCTCGCGAAGCTGCGCGAGTTCGTCGAGCAGGCGCAGGCCCAGCTCGACGTCTACGACATCGCCGGGGCGTGTGACTCCACCCGTGCCTTCCTCGACGTCCTGACGAACTGGTACATCCGCCGCAGCCGGGACCGGTTCTGGGACACCGCAGGGTCGGACGGGTCGGTGGCGCAGGCGGCGTTCGACACGCTGTACACCGCCCTCGAGGTCGTGTGCCGCGTGGCCGCGCCGCTGCTGCCGCTCACCACCGAGGAGATCTGGCGCGGGCTGACGGGCGGGCGCTCGGTGCACCTCGCCGACTGGCCGGAGGCCTCGGACCTCCCGGCGGACCACGCCCTGGTCGCCGCGATGGACACCGCGCGCGAGATCTGCTCGACGGCCTCGTCGCTGCGCAAGGCGAACAGCCTGCGGGTGCGTCTGCCGCTGAACGACCTCACGGTGGTCGCCGAGGATGCCGCGTCGCTGAAGGACTTCGGCGCGATCGTCGCCGACGAGGTCAACGTCCGGACCGTCACCCTGCGCGACGTGTCGGAGGCCAGCCAGTCCGACTTCGGCGTCTCCCAGCGGCTCACCGTCAACGCCCGCGCGGCCGGCCCGCGCCTCGGCCGCGACGTGCAGCAGGCCATCAAGGGCAGCAAGACCGGCGACTGGTCGGTGGCCGAGGACGGCACCGTCACCTCGGGCGGGCTCGCCCTCGTCGAGGGCGAGTACACCCTCGAGACCGTCGTCGACGAGTCGGCGGCAGGAGGCTCCCGGGCCACCGCGATGCTGCCCGGAGGCGGGTTCGTCGTCCTCGACACCGAGGTGACGCCCGAGCTCGCCCAGGAGGGCCTCGCCCGCGACATCGTCCGTGCGGTGCAGCAGGCCCGGCGCGACGCCGGGCTCGACGTCAGCGACCGGATCAGCCTCACCGTCACCGGTCACCAGGAGGTCTGGGAGGCCACGGTGGCCCACCAGGCGCTGATCGTGGAGGAGACCCTGGCCAGCCAGTTCGGCTCCGCGCCCCAGCTCGAGGCGCTGCCGTCCCGAGGCGACGTGGTCGAGACGACGGTGGGCGAGGGCCAGCCCGTGCGGATCAAGGTGATGAAGCTCTGACCGTCGGGTAGGTCCCGCTCACGGGGCGGGGGGTTGGTTGCCACCGGGAGACTGCGCCAACCCCCGTCCGGGGCCCGTTCGCTGAGGAAGGCCGTGCTTGCCTTCGCTCCCCGGTGGCGAGCCCCGGTTCCGCGTCCTAGCCTCGGGCGGGTCCGTCGCACGTGACGGACCTCACACCAGGGGAGCAGCCCATGAAGTCTGTACCTGCCCGAGGCGCGAGGAGGGTGCTCACCTGCGCCGCCGCAGCCTCGATCGCACTGAGTGGGGCGGGGCTCTCGGTCGCGCACGCCATGCCGCGCACGCCCGACGCGCCCGTCCAGGTCGTCCACGTCAACGCCCCGAGCCAGGCGCAGCGCAGCCGCGTCAACAGCCTCGGCCTCGACACCACCGAGCACGGCGACACCCGCGGGGTGGAGGTCGTGCTGCACAGCGACGCCGACGCGAAGCGCCTGCGGGACGCCGGGTTCACCTGGACCGTCCGCGACGCAGACCTCCGCGCCACGATGCGCAGGGCCGCCGAGGCGGACAAGGCGTATGCCGCGAGGGTCGCCTCGTCGCCGCTGCCGAGCGGGAGCACCTCCTACCGCACGCTCGACGAGGTCAACGCGGAGATGGACGCCCTCGCCAGGAAGTACCCCCGGCTGGTCCGCCGGCTCACGCTGCCCAACAAGAGCGTCGAGGGCCGCACGGTCCGGGGCATCGAGATCACGACCGACGCCGCCACCATCGAGGACGGCAAGCCGGTCTTCCTCATGATGGGCGCCCACCACGCGCGCGAGTGGCCCTCGGTCGAGCACAGCATGGAGTTCGCCTACGACCTGCTGGAGAGCTTCGGCTCCGACGCGCGGGCGACCAAGGTGGTCCGCAAGAGCCGGACCATCATCGTCCCCGTCGTCAACGTCGACGGCTTCAGCATCAGCCGCTCCGCCAGCCCCCTGGGCGACTTCAGCGTCTTCGACTACGAGATGAAGCGCAAGAACTGCTCCATCTCCGTGAGGACCCCGGCGCAGTACCTCGGCGGCACGTGCAGCGACAACCCGGCGGGTCGCCTGCGTGGCACCGACCCCAACCGCAACTACCCCGGCTTCTGGGGTGGCCCGGGCGCCAGCGCCAGCTGGAGCAGCGACACCTACCGCGGCGACGCCCCGGGGGACACCCCCGAGAGCGACAACATCCGCAAGCTCATCTCGGGCCGTCAGGTGACGAACCTCATCACCAACCACACCTACAGCAACCTGGTGCTCCGGCCGCCGTCGATCCTGGCGACCGGGTTCTCGCCCGACGAGCCGCTCTACAAGGCGCTCGGAGGCGAGATGACCGCCGCCAACGACTACGCCAACTGGGCCTCCTTCCAGCTCTACGACACCTCCGGCTCCACCGAGGACTGGAGCTACTGGCAGACGGGCGGGCTCGGCTTCACCTTCGAGATCGGCCCGGACAGCTTCCACCCGGCCTACGAGACCGGGGTGGTCGCCGAGTACCTCGGCCTCGAGCCTGCAGCCGGGGCCGGGAAGGGCGGCAACCGCGAGGCCTACTACCGCATGGCGGAGGCGACGGTCGACGCGGCCCACCACTCGACGATCACGGGCAGGGCCCCAGCAGGGCGGGTGCTGACGGTGCGCAAGCAGTTCCAGTCGATGACCTCGCCGGTCATCCAGCCGGACGGCTCCGTGGGCGACCCGATCGTCGTGACGGACACGCTGACGAGCTCGCTGCGCACCGAGGGCGGGGCCTTCAGCTGGGCCGTCAACCCCTCCACCCGGCCGTATGTCGCCGGTCGCTACGGCCGCGACCCCATGGCGCCGCCGCAGCCGAAGCAGGGCCTGGTCAACCCGGCGGGAACGCCCGCTGAAGGAGCCTCGGAGTACGCCACCTTCACGGTCGAGGGCATGCCTGCCCACGACAACGGCAAGGCCGAGGTGCGGGTCGAGTGGCCGGATGCAGGCGTCGACTGGGACGTCTACGTCTACGACTCCCAAGGGCGCCAGGTCGCCTCGGCCGCCAGCCTCGCCGACCCCGAGGTCGCGCTGCTGATCGACCCGGTGCCGGGGACGTACACCATCGAGCTCAACAACTACGAGGGTGGAGACACCAGCGACTGGACGGGCGAGGTGGTGTTCGGCTCGCCGACGCCGGCGTCCTACACCGGGGTCAAGGAGGCCTGGACGCTGTCCTGCGCCACGCAGGGAGGCCGCGTGGTCTCCAGCAGGACGGTCGTCGTCGACCGCGGCGAGAGCGTCGACGTCGGCAACGCCTGCAAGCGCGAGAAGGACTGAGACACACTCACCAGGTGAGTGTGTGCTGCGGGGCCCGGGTGCTGGTCGCCCGGGCCCCTGCGGCTGCCGGGGCCGCTGCGGCTGCCGGGGCCGCTGCGGCTGCCGGGGCTGCTGCGGCTGCCGGGGCTCCGCGGCTGGCCACGGCCCTTCGGATTGGGGCCGGCGCCGGGGCGGATGGGAGACTGGGGCCGTGAGCCCAGCACCTGATGCCGCCCGTCGCGAAGCCGAGCACAACCTCGACGTCATGAAGCGGATGCGGCTGGCCGAGAAGGCCATCCTCGCCCGCGCACCCGAGCACGACCTCGAGCCGGACCTCGACCGCATCGCCGCCGTGATGGAGCTGCTCGGCGACCCGCAGCGCAGCTACCCCGTCATCCACCTGACCGGCACCAACGGCAAGACGTCGACGACCCGGATCATCGAGTCGGTCCTGCTCGAGATGGGGCTGAAGACGGGGCGCTTCACCTCTCCGCACCTGCACACGATCCGGGAGCGGATCGCCCTCTCGGGCCAGCCGATCAGCCCCGAGAAGTTCCTGGCCGCCTACGAGGACGTCCTGCCGTTCATCGAGATGGTCGACGCGAGGTCGGCCACCGAGGGCGGCCCCCGGATGACCTTCTTCGAGGTCCTCGTGGCCGTGGCGTATGCCGCGTTCGCCGACGCGCCGGTCGACGTCGCCATCGTCGAGGTGGGGATGGGTGGCGGCTGGGACGCCACGAACGTCGCGGACGGCACGGTGTCCGTGGTGACGCCCATCGCCATGGACCACCAGCACTTCCTCGGCAACGACGTCACCGAGATCGCCGCCGAGAAGGCCGGGATCATCAAGAGCGGGTCACTCGCCGTCGTGGGCGTCCAGGAGCCGGAGGTGGCCCAGGTCCTGGCCCACCGCGCCAGCGAGGTGGGTGCGCGCATCTCCTTCGAGGGCAACGACTTCGGCCTGCTCACCCGCGACCTCGCCGTGGGCGGCCAGCAGCTGTCGATACGCGGTCTGGGCGGCGACTACGACGACCTGTTCCTCCCGCTGCACGGCGCCCACCAGGCCCACAACACCGTCGTCGCCCTCGCGGCGGTGGAGGCCTTCCTCGGCGGCGGGGAGCAGCGCCTCGACCCGGAGGTCGTGCGAGCAGGGCTCGCAGCGGTCGCGTCGCCGGGCCGCCTGGAGATCGTCCGGCGCTCCCCGACGGTGATCGTCGACGCTGCCCACAACACCGCGGGCGCACTCGCGCTGAGGAACGCCCTCGAGGACTCCTTCAACTTCGCCCGCATCGTCGGCGTCGTCGCGATCCTCAAGGACAAGCCCGCCACCGAGATGCTCGAGATCCTCGAGCCGGTGCTCGACCACGTCGTGGTGACGCGCACGACCTCCCCGCGGGCCATGCGGCCGGAGGACCTCGGCGAGCTCGCAGCAGACATCTTCGGCGAGGACCGCGTGACCGTCATCCACGAGCTGCCCGACGCCCTCGACGTCGCCGCCGGGCTGGCGGACGAGGGCGGTGGCGTGAGCGGCGGGGTCCTGGCCACCGGCTCGGTCACCACGGCCGCGGAGGTGCGCATGCTGCTCGGCGCCACCGAGGTCTGACGGGCCCACGGACCTACTCGCCGAACACCTCGGTGAGCCGGCGCATCTCCCGCAGACGCGGCTCGGTCTCGCCGCGCACCCAGCGCCCCACCGTGCGGACTGACACGCCCAGCCGCCGGGCTGCCTGCTCCTGGGAGAGACCCTCCGCCTCCAGGGCGGCCGACAGCCACCCGGCGACGGAGCGCGGCGCGACGGGGACGTCGTCCGTCGAGCCCGCGACGGCGGGGCGCGCGGCGCTTCCACCCAGCACCTCGATCTCGAAGCCGTCGGGGAAGAGCCGCACCGAGACCTGGAAGGCGGGATCCCTCGTGCCGGCAGCCGCCAGGAGGGCCTCCCCGATGGCGGTCTGCACCGCCGACGTCGTGGCCTCGGGTGCATCCCCCCGTGACAGGTTCTGGTGGAGGAAGTCGCGGGCCTCGGCCCACGAGGCCGGACGCGCCGGGAAGGTCCGCGTGACCACCATGACGGGTGAGACCCAGAGCTGGGGTGCGTCGTCCCGGCCGTTCATGCGCCACCCCCGGAGATGGGCGTAGTGCTTCGACCGTAGACGCTCCCGCGCGCTCTGCGAAAGGTCCCGCGGCCGTAGCGCATTCGGCCAATCCCGGAATCCCCGATTGCCGCAGAAATGACCGGACACAAGTGTCCGCTGCAGTCGTAGCCTCGGGTGAGAGGCGTCTTGCGGGAGTCGGGGGGCCGGCCAGTCGTGGCCGACCGTGGTCGCAAGCACCGCGCGTTCTGCGACGGAAGGCGGCAGTCTCATGACGACGACGGCGGAGAAACAGGACTCGACGGCCGGGGAGGCCGCTCCGCTCCACATCCTCTGGATGAACGGCGGGCTCAGCTGCGACGGGGACTCCGTCGCGCTCACCGCGGCCACCCAGCCCAGCATCGAGGAGATCGTGCTGGGCGCCCTGCCCGGCCTGCCACGCATCCAGGTGCACTGGCCCCTCATCGACTTCGAGTGCGGGCCCGAGCAGGGTGCGGACACCTTCATCGAGTGGTGGCACAAGGCGGACCGCGGCGAGCTCGAGCCCTTCGTGCTCGTCGTGGAGGGCTCGATCCCCAACGAGGCGATCAAGTCCGAGGGCTACTGGTGCGGCTTCGGCAACAACCCGCTGACCGGGCAGCCGATGACGACCTCCGAGTGGCTGGACCGGCTGGCGCCGAAGGCGACCGCGATCGTGGCGGTCGGCACCTGCGCGACCTATGGCGGCATCCACGCGATGGCGGGCAACCCGACAGGGGCCATGGGGGTGCCGGACTACCTGGGCTGGTCGTGGACGTCGAAGGCAGGCCTGCCGATCGTCTGCGTCCCCGGGTGCCCCATCCACCCCGACAACCTCTCGGAGACCCTGGTCTACCTGCTCTACCAGGTGGCTGGGCAGGCCCCGATGATCCCGCTCGACGACCAGCTGCGGCCCCAGTGGCTGTTCGGGGCGACGGTGCACGAGGGGTGCGACCGTGCGGGCTACTACGAGCAGGGCGAGTTCGCGACCGAGTACGGGACGCCGCAGTGCCTGGTCAAGCTCGGGTGCTGGGGGCCGGTGGTGAAGTGCAACGTCCCCAAACGCGGCTGGATCAACGGTGTGGGCGGCTGCCCGAACGTCGGTGGCATCTGCATCGCGTGCACCATGCCCGGCTTCCCGGACAAGTTCATGCCCTTCATGGACGAGCCGCCGGGCAGCAAGGTCTCGGCTGCCGCCAGCACGGTGTACGGCACCGTGATCCGCCGGCTCCGGGGCATCACGGCCAAGACCGTGGACAAGGAGCCCCAGTGGCGTGCCAAGGGCAGCACGCTCACGACCGGCCACACGAGGACCTGGTAGGCGAGGCAGGACATGACCACGACACAGAGCCGCAGGGCTGGGGCGCAGCACGCAGAGACCGACGTCGTCGAGATGGCCTGGGACCCGATCACCCGCATCGTCGGCAGCCTCGGGATCTACGCCACCATCGACTTCAAGGCCAAGGAGGTCCGGGAGTGCCACAGCACCTCGTCGATCTTCCGGGGCTACAGCATCTTCATGCGCGGCAAGGACCCCCGCGACGCGCACTTCATCACCAGCCGCATCTGCGGCATCTGCGGGGACAACCACGCGACCTGCTCGGTCTACGCCCAGAACATGGCCTACGGCATCGCGCCGCCGCATCTGGGCGAGTGGATCATCAACCTCGGCGAGGCCGCCGAGTACATGTTCGACCACAACATCTTCCAGGAGAACCTGGTCGGGGTGGACTACTGCGAGCGCATGGTCAAGGAGACCAACCCGGGTGTGCTCGAGCGGGCGAACACCACGGAGGCGCCGCACGCAGCGGAGCACGGGTACCGGACCATCGGCGACATCATGCGCTCGCTCAACCCCCTGGAGGGTGAGTTCTACCGGGAGGCCCTGCACGTCAGCCGCTACACCCGCGAGATGTTCTGCCTGATGGAGGGACGCCACGTCCACCCCTCCACGCTGTATCCCGGAGGCGTCGGGACGGTCGCGACCGTGCAGCTCTTCACCGACTACCTGACGCGGCTGATGCGCTACGTGGAGTTCATGAAGAAGGTCGTTCCGCTGCACGACGACCTCTTCGACTTCTTCTACGAGGCCCTGCCCGGCTACGAGCACGTCGGCGAGCGGCGCGTGCTGCTCGGCTGCTGGGGGGCGCTGAACGACCCGGCGGTCTGCGACTTCACCTATCGCAGGATGAACGACTGGGGCCACAACATGTTCGTCACCCCAGGGGTCGTCGTCGACGGGAAGCTGGTCACCAACAACCTCGTCGACATCAACCTCGGGCTGCGGATCCTGCTCGGCCACTCGTTCTACGAGGACTGGGGCGAGGGCGGGCACGAGATCTTCGTGGAGAAGGACCCGCTCGGCAACCCCATCGACGTCCGCCACCCCTGGAACCAGCACACGCTCCCCAAGCCCGCCAAGCGCGACTTCGACGGCGCCTACAGCTGGACGATGTCGCCACGCTGGTTCGACGGCACCGACCACCTCGCGCTGGACACCGGTGGCGGCCCCATCGCGCGACTGTGGTCCACGGCGCTCTCCGGCCTGGTCAGCACCGACTACGTCAGGGCCACCGGGCACAGCGTGACCATCACCCTGCCACGGACGGCGCTGAAGCCCGAGGTGACGTTCGAGTGGAGGATCCCGCGGTGGAGCAACGCCATCGAGCGCAACCGGGCCCGGACGTACTTCCAGGCCTACACGGCCGCCCTGGCGCTGCACTTCGTCGACAAGGCCCTCGCCGAGGTCCGGGCCGGCCGCACCGAGACGTGGACTCCCTTCGAGGTGCCCGAGGAGGCGATCTCGGTCGGCTTCACCGAGGCCGTCCGCGGCGTCCTGTCGCACCACCTGGTGATCCGTGACGGGAAGATCGCGAACTACCACCCCTACCCGCCGACCCCGTGGAACGGCAGCGTGCGGGACGTCCACGGCACCCCCGGCCCGTACGAGGACGCGGTGCAGAACACGCCCATCTTCGAGGAGAACCCGCCCGAGACGTTCAAGGGCATCGACATCATGCGCGCGGTCCGCAGCTTCGACCCGTGCCTGCCCTGCGGCGTGCACATGATGACCGGCCAGGGGGGCGTCGTCCGTCAGATGCACTCGCCCGGGATGAGCGTCCAGCCCTACTGACGGCGGAGGACCCATGAACCGCGAGCTGCAGGAGCGCTCCGCCCGCGTCGAGGCCCTGCTGGAGGAGTTCCGTGCGACGGGGGACGAGCGCGCCATGGAGCGGGCCGAGGAGCTGGTCCGTGCGCTCATGGGCCTGTATGCCGTGGGGCTGGCGCGCGTCGTCGACCTCGCCGGCGAGGCGGGGCTGCTGCGCAGCCTCGCCGACGACCCGGTGACGGGAAGCCTGCTGGTGCTGCACGACCTGCACCCCGATGACGTCGCCACCCGCATCCAGGCGGCCCTGGACCGCGTGCGGCCCTACCTCGGCTCGCACGCCGGCGGTGTCGAGCTCACCGAGGTCGACGAGCTGGGCGTGGCGCACCTGACCCTCGAGGGCAGCTGCCACGGCTGCCCGTCGTCGGCGGTCACGGTGACGACGACGGTCGAGCGGGCGGTGCTCGAGGCGGCGCCCGAAGTCGTCGCCGTGGAGGTGACGGGTGTGGTGGCACAGGGCAGCCCACCGCTGCTGCAGATCGGGCTGCGGCCCGGCCTGGAGTCGACCGCCTCCGGTCCGGAGCCGAGGTGGGCGCACCTGGAGAGCACCGCGCCGCCGGGCGGCACGGCGGTGCTGCAGGTGGAGGGCCAGCCGGTCCTGCTGGCGAACCTGGCCGGCACGGCATACGCCTATCGCGACCGGTGCCCCCGGTGCACCGCCAGCCTGCGCGGCAGCCCCCTGGCCGGGGACGAGCTGGCGTGCGCCGCGTGCGGGGCCGTCTACGACGTGCGGCTCGCCGGTCGCGGCACCGACCCCGAGGGCGGGCACCTCGAGCCGCTGCCGCTGCTCCCGGACGGCACCGGCTGGAAGATCGCGCTCGTGCCGGGAGTGGCGGCGTGAGCGACGGGCTCGCCGCACTGCGCCGGCTCGGCACGAGACCATCGCCCGAGGCCCGGCCGGCGCAGGCCGAGGTGTGCGAGCTGTGCGGGGTCGAGGTCGGCCCCTCGCACGGCCACGTGGCCGACCTCGAGCACCAGCGGCTGCTCTGCGCGTGCCGCCCCTGCCACCTGCTGTTCACGGGTGCCGGAGCCGGCGGAGGCAGGTTCCGGGCACTGCCGATAACGGTCCGCCGGGTCGAGGGCGTCGCCATCAGCGAGGGCCAGTGGGACGACCTGCAGATCCCCGTGGACCTGGTGTTCGTGTTCCGCCAGGCCTCGGCCGATCACCACGCGGCCTGCTACCCGGGCCCGGGCGGCGCCACCGAGTCGCTGCTCGACCTGTCCAGCTGGGATGCCGTGCAGGAGGCCAACCCCGTGCTGCGCACCGTCGAGGCGGACGTCGAGGCCGTCCTGCTGCGCAGGAGCGCGGCGGGCATCGAGTGCTACCTCGTGCCGATCGACGTCTGCTACGCCCTCGTCGGGCTGGTCCGGCGCGACTGGGTGGGGCTCGGCGGGGGCAAGGAGGTCTGGCGGGCCATCGAGGCGTTCTTCGCGGACCTCGCTGGACGCAGCCGCTCGGTCTCGCGCGAGGGGGAGACGGTCCATGGCTGAGCCGGGTGGGCTGGAGCTCACGTGCCTGGACGCCCGGGCCGACCCGTATGCCGCGTCGCCGACGGTGCTGCTGCGGCTGCGGGTCCGCGAGGTCACCGGCGCGACGGTGCACGCCATCGCGCTGCGCTGCCAGGTCAGGATCGAGCCGCACCGACGCCGCTACGACGACGAGGAAGCCGCGGCCCTCGCGGACCTCTTCGGTGCGCGGGTGCGGTGGGCGGACACGCTCAAGCCGCTGCAGCTCGCGCACCTGAGCCACATGGTCCCGACGTTCACGGGCGCCACCGAGGTCACGCTCGCGCTGCCGTGCAGCTACGACTTCGACGTCGCCGCGCACAAGTACCTCTACGCCCTCGAGGAGGGTGTGGCCCCGCTCCTCCTGCTGTTCAGCGGCACCTGGTTCGTCCACCGACCGGAGGGGTTGACCGTGCTGCCGATCCCGTGGGACCTCGAGGCGTCGTTCGGCCTGCCGGTCGAGGTCTGGCGCGAGGCGATGGACCAGCACTTCCCGGGGTCGGCGTGGCTGCGGCTGAGCCGTGACACGTTCGACGCGCTGTACCGCTACCGCAGTGCCAACGCGCTGCTCACGTGGGACGACGCGGTCCGTCACCTGCTGAAGGAGGCGGGGGAGTGACGACGTTCGAGGAGGTCCGGCCGGTCGCCGACGCGGTGCTGTACGAGGGCTACGCGCTCTACCCGTACCGCGCGAACGACGCCAAGAACCGGGTGCGCTGGCAGTTCGGGGTCCTCGTCCCGGAACGCGTGGCCGCGGTGGAGCCCTCCGAGCGATCGCGCGTGCTCGCCCAGCTGCTCGTGGAGGGTCGCTCCCCGACGCTGGAGGTCCGCGCGCGCTTCCTCCAGGTCAGCAGCCGCACC
Organism: Pedococcus sp.; assembly: GCF_036554925.1. Taxonomy (NCBI): domain Bacteria; kingdom Bacillati; phylum Actinomycetota; class Actinomycetes; order Micrococcales; family Intrasporangiaceae; genus Pedococcus; species Pedococcus sp. Next base: position 44,067 of record NZ_DATBMI010000066.1, on the reverse strand, counting down.
GTGCAGCGGGGCGCCGGCGAGAACTACGAGGACGTGGCCGTGCTCGAGGCCGGCGACACGGCATACCTGCCGTTCGAGGAGGCGTTGGCCCGCGAGCTCGACCTCCCGGCAGCGGTGAGGGCGCTCGTGGGCGGCGGCCTGTGCCGGACCTTCGACGTGGCGGGCGACCGGTCCGTCGAGGCAGTGCCCGGTGGCCGGCTCACCCGGGAGTCCCGACCGCTGCGCGTGGTCCTGGCCCTGGCTGCCGACCCGGTCGAGGGGCCTCACGGCGTGACGCGCCTGCGCGTCGAGGTGCGCAACGGCACCGAGTACAAGGGCGACGTCCCGGCACCTCGCGAGGAGGCCCTGCGGTCCTCGCTCGTCGCAGTCCACCTCGTCCTCCGGCTCGAGGGCGGCACCTTCCTCTCCATGACCGACCCGCCCGAGTGGGCGAGCCGCCTCGTGGCGGAGTCGCCGAGCGAGGGGCTGTGGCCGGCGCTCGCCGGGGCGCCGGGCAGCCGCGACATGGTCCTGTGCTCGCCGATCATCCTGCCCGACCACCCGCAGGTCGCCCCCGAGAGCGCCACGGCGTTCTTCGACGCGACCGAGATGGACGAGATGCTGAGCCTGCGCACCCTCACCCTGACCGAGGAGGAGAAGCGCGCGGTCCGGGGCACCGACCCCCACACCGCAGACCTGCTGCGGCAGGTCGAGGGGCTGCCCCAGGACGTGCTGGACCGTCTGCACGGAGCGGTGCGCTACCTCTCGGCGACCGCCAGGCGGGTCGAGCCCGGCGAGCAGGAGGACAGCATCGAGGTCGCTGGTGTGCCGGTGCGGCAGGGGAGCAGGGTGCTGCTGCGACCCGGTGGCCGGCGTGCCGATGCGCAGGACATCTTCCTGGCGGGCCGCACGGCGCTCGTCGCCCGGGTCATGCACGACGTCGACGGAGCGGACCACCTCGCCGTCGTGCTCGAGGACGACGAAGGCCTGGACCTCGCCGTCGCCCACGGGCGCTACCTCTACTTCGCGCCGGACGAGGTCGAGCCCCTGGGAGCGGTGACATGACCGGGAGCATGCTGGTGGCGGGTGTGGGCAACATCTTCCGGTGTGACGACGGCTTCGGCAGCGCCGTCATCGGGTGGCTGGCCGAGCACGGCGCCCAGGAGTGGCCGGACTGGTTGGTGGTCAAGGACTTCGGGATCCGGAGCGTGCACCTCGCGTACGAGCTGCTCGACGGCTACGACGATCTCGTGCTCGTCGACACGATGCACCGCGACGGGCCGCCCGGGACGTTGTACGTGGTCCAGCCCGACCTGGCGTCCCTGCCGGTCGGCGCGGCGGTGGTGGACGCCCACGACATGGCGCCGGAGGCGGTGCTCGCCCTCGTGCCGGCACTCGGAGGCCAGCTCGGGCGGGTCACGGTGGTCGGCTGCGAGCCGGCGTCGCTGGACGACGGCATCGGCCTCACCGACCTCGTGGCCTCCAGGGTCCCGGAGGCAGGGCGGCTGGTCCTCGACCACGTGGCGAGCGTCTCCGACTCCGCCGAAAGAGGGTTCACATCGGTCCAGACGCGGGGGACAGTGAGGAGATGACCATGTTCCGGAAGTCACTGCTGGCGCTGGTCCTGGCAGCGGCCGCCTTCGTGGTGGTCCAGATGGTCCCGGACCTGAAGCGCTACCTCGAGCTGCGCCGGATGTGATGCGCCGTGCACGAGTTCGGCCTGTGCGAGGGAGTCGTGGACGCCGTGCTCCGGCGGGCTGACGGCCGGCCGGTGACCGCGGTCGTCGTGCGGGCAGGGGTGCGCCAGCGGCTCCAGCCCGACTCCATGCAGCTGGCCTTCAGCACGGTGGCAGCCGGGACATCGGCGGCCGACGCCACCGTCTCGCTCGAGACCGTGCCCGTCGACGTCCACTGCCGCACGTGCGGTGGCCACTCGACGTCGCTGGACCCGCTGGCGGCGTGCACCGTCTGCGGGTCCGAGGACGTCGACGTCAGCGGTGGCGACGAGCTCACCCTCGTGTCCCTGACCCTGCGCCAGCAGCCGGCGGAGTGACGATGTGCCTCGGGCTCCCCGGTCGCGTCGTCGCGGTCACACCGGGCTCGGAGCTGGTCGACGTCGAGGTCGCCGGGGCCGTCCGGCCGATCCACGTCGGGCTCCTCGACGGGCCCTGGCAGCCGGGTGACTGGATCCTCATCCACAGCGGCTTCGCGCTGGAGCGGATGACGGAGGACGAGGCCCGGGACGCGCAGTCGATGCTGAGGAGCATGGCCCGAGGGGAGCTCGCCCATGACGCCGATCCCGCCTGACCGGGCCCCCGCAGCAGCCCTCCACCGCGAGCCTGTCTCGGGCGCGGTGCTCTTCGTGCGATACGCGTTCCCGCCCAACTCCCATGGCTACTGCGGGCCCAGCGACAACGCGGGCTTCTTCGAGTACGGCGTCTCGGGGGTCGTGGACCCCGGGCTGCGGCTGATGGCCCAGGCCTTCGCCGGCGCCTGGCCGTACCTCGAGCTGATCGCCGGGTCCGTCGGCGTGCCGGACCCGCTCGACCGCCGGGTGGTCGAGGCGTACTGGGTCGGGAACGACCTGCTGGACCGGCTGCCGACCTTCGACATCGGCAACTCCATGGAGGAGCGGTTCCGCCACCGCTCCGGGCCGCACTTCGGTCACCTCGCGGACGGCGTCGTCGCGGGCGGCCTGCCGCACCACAGCTTCCACGTGTTCTGCGTCTACCCCTGGACCGGGCTGCTGGGCGACGACCGGCGGGCCGAGCAGGCCCTCACGGTGCTGGACCGCTGCCGGATCCGCTGGGGACGGGTCGTGTCGGTCCTGGGGGACCAGGTCGTCGTCGACTGCCGGCCGCTGACGTGGAACGGCCGCCGCCTCGAGCTCGGCGAGCCCGCCCGGGAGACCGCGGTGCGCGCGGTCGGTGGTGTGGGGATGCTCGACGACCTCGTGCCGGGGGACTGGGTCTCCCTGCACTGGGAGTGGGTGTGCGACCGGCTGACCGAGGCATCACTGCGCGCGCTGCGGCACTACACCAGGCGCCACCTGGACATCGTCAACGGAGGGGTCGAGCTGTCCGGCCCGGCGGCGGTCCTGGGCTGAGCCGGGCCGCTTCGGTGGGCGCGGCGACGTCGGACCCGGCGCCGTACCCGGTGACGATCGCGCGCCGCATCACGCCGTCGGCGGCGTACTCGACACAGTGCACCGGCACGGCATACAGGCCGGTGAGACGCTCCTCCGTCAGGAGGGCAGCGGCGGGACCGCACTCCACGGACTCCGGACCGTGCATGAGCACCACCCGGTCGGCGAGGTGGAGCGCATGGTCGGGGTGGTGGGTCGTGAGCAGGACGGCGAGGCCTTCGCCGGCGAGCTCGCGCAGCAGGGCCAGCACCCGTGACTGGTTGCGCAGGTCGAGACCGGCGGCCGGCTCGTCCAGCACCAGCAGCGTGCTGCCGGAGGCGACGGCCCGGGCGATCAGCACCAGCTGCTGCTCGCCGCCGCTCAGGGCCGGGAAGGGCCGTCCCTCCAGCCCGCGGATGCCGACCCGCTCGATGGCCGCCCGGGCCGCGGCCACGTCCGCGGACCCGGGGACGGAGAACGGCCCGATGTGCCGGGCTCGGCCCATCAGGACCATGTCGAGGACGCGGTAGGCGAAGGTCGACCCGTGGGCCTGTGGCACGAAGCCGGGCACGCAGGCCCTCGTCACGGTGCCCTCGGTGGGCTCGAGCAGCCCTGCGGCACAGCGGACGAGGGTGGTCTTGCCCCGGCCGTTGGGGCCGATGACGGCGGTGGTCGTCCCCGGCGGCACCGTGAGGCTGACGCCGCGGAAGACCCACCGCCCGGGCAGGTAGGCGAAACCGAGGCCGCTGAGCTCAAGCACTGTCCCAGAGCCTCTCGCGGTTGCGTCGCAGCAGCACGAAGAAGACGGGGGCCCCGATGAGCGCGGTCAGGACCCCCAGGGGGATCTCCCCGGCCGTGAGGGTGCGGGCCACGGTGTCGATGACGAGCAGGAACACGCCGCCCACGAGGAAGGACGCCGGCAGCAGGACCCGGTGGTCCGGGCCCACCCACATCCGCACGAGGTGCGGGACCACCAGCCCCACCCAGCTCACGACACCCGCGACGGCCACCGCGCCGGCCACCACCAGGGCCACGGCGCCGAGCACCGTCCAGCGAGCGGGGCCCGGCCGGAGCCCCACCGCGGCGGCGTCGTCATCGCCGAGCGACAGCACGTTGACCCGCCAGCGCAGCAGCACCAGCAGCAGTGAGCCGACCAGCACCGGCAGCGCCGCCACCGCCACCTTCGCGAAGGTGGCGGTGGCCAGGCTCCCGAGCAGCCAGAACACGATCGCGGGCAGCTGGTCGTAGGGGTCGGCGACGTAGGTGATCAGGGACACGAGCGCCGAGAAGAACGACCCGGTGACGACGCCGGCCAGCACCACCATGAGCATGGGCGCACCGTCGCTGCCGCGGGTCACGGCGTACACGACGAGGATCGCGACGAGACCGAAGGCGAAGGCGAACCCGACGAGCATCGCCGACCCCAGGCCCAGCACGATGGCGAGGGCGCCGCCGAAGGAGGCACCCGAGGAGACGCCGATGATCTGGGGGCTGACGAGGGGGTTGCGGAAGACCGCCTGCAGCGCGGCGCCGCACACCGCCAGCCCGCCGCCGACGAGCACGGCCAGGAGGATCCGCGGCAGGCGGACGAGCACGACGACGTCCCGGGAGGCCTCACCGGCCGCCGCCGTCCCGCTCGCCTCCTCCCGCAGGATCTCGAGGACCTGCCCGACCGAGACCGGGAACCGGCCGACGGCCAGGGCCACGCAGCAGGAGACGACGAGGGCGAGCGTGGCGACGGCCAGGGCCACGGCGGGCCGCCGCAGGACGGGCAGGTCCGGCGCCTCCGCGCGCGTGGCCACCGCGGGGGCTGCGGTCACGACGTGCCGAACCGCTGGTAGTGGGCGGACTGCGCGTTGGCCTCCGACCACAGGATGGCCTTGAGCTGCGCGTCCGTGGGGGTGTGCCCGTAGTAGAGCCGGTAGTAGCGGTCGACCTCGGCCCGAAGGTCGGCCGGAGCCTCCCCGGCCCGCACGACCTGGCCGAGCCACCGCCACATCAGCGGCGACTCGTGGCTGGGCGGGTCCCAGCGGTAGCCACCGAGGGGCACCTTGTAGACCCGCCGTGAGCGCACCGCGGACAGGCTCTGCCAGGCCGGTGCGCGGTAGACGTCCTCGGGCACGGCGGCGTCGAAGTTGCCGAGCAGGACGATGTCGGGGTCCCACGCGACCACCTGCTCGACGTCGACGCCCACCATGCCCGCGGCTGCCACCCCACCCGGGTCCGCGGCCGGGTTGGTCCCCCCGACGAGCCGGATGCAGAAGTCGTTGTAGGTGCCCTTCGCGGCGACCTTGAGGCCCTCGGCGAAGCGGTTGAAGTAGAGCACCTTGGGCGCCGGGCCGCTCGTCGTCGGCTGGTCGGCCCTGACCGCGGCGAGCGAGGCGGCCATGGTGGAGCGGATCTCGCGGCCGCGCTCCTCCTGGCCGAGCAGGGTGGCGAAGAGCGTGACCCAGGTGTCGAGGTCCTCCTGACGCCCGTAGCGCAGCCCGACCACCGCGAGTCCGGCGTTCTCCAGCGGCGCGGTCAGGCCGGTGCCCTGGTCACCCCACTGCGCGACCACGTCCGGGCGGAGGGCGACCACGCTCTCGACGTTGGGGGTGAAGTCGGCGGTGGCGATGTCGTGGGCGACGCCCAGCACCTGCGGGAAGAACTCGCCGAGGACGCCGTCCCGCATGGCGGTCCAGGAGGCCTGGTGCATCCCCACGAGGTGGTCGACGCCGCCGTCGATCGCGACCACCAGCGAGGCGGCCGGCATGGGCACGGTGACGATCCGGGTGGCCGGTCGGGAGAGGGTGACGCGCCTGCCCCGCTGGTCGAGGGCACTGACGGTGCCCGACGCGGCCGGGGACGTCGGCGTCCCGGCCGTGCCGCCACCGGAGCCGCAGGCCCCGAGCGCGGCGAGGCCGAGCGCGCCGGCGCCCGCGAGGGCCGCTCGGCGGGTCACCGTCGACGGGTGGGGGGTCGCCCGCTCGTCGGTCATCTCAGGCCTCGGGTGACAGGGGCCCGAGGATCCACGGCCCGCTCGTCTGCTCGGCGGCATCCTGGTGCAGTGAGGGGCCGGGGGGCGCCGGCTCGTCGGGCTCCCACCGATGGGGGTCATCGGTCAGGCCCAGCAGCCAGGTCACCGTGCACTCGAGCGCGGCAGCCAGCTCGGGCAGCTTCGCGACGTCGAGCCCCGCACCGTGCTCGAGGGAGCTCAGGGACTTGTTCGTGCTGGCGACGCCGAGCCGGCCGAGCCGCGAGGTCACCTGCTTCTGGGTGAGGCCGAGCAGCCGACGGCGCTCGCGCAGTCGCTGGCTGACCTCCAGGTGGCGACGGGCCTCCAGGTCACCCGTCCCGGTCAGCGCCCACCGAGACCCGAGAGGTGAGGCCACCCCTCGACGCTACTCCGGTGACGGAATCTCGCAATCGTGCATTCCGCCTACGCCGCACCACGCGGGCCTCACGCCGCACCACGCGGGCCTCACGCCACACCCTGCGGCCCCGTGCCACGCCCGGCGGGGCCTCCGGCTACGTCGGGGGTTCCATGTCGGCCAGCGCGTGCACGGTGTACTCCGCGAAGTTGAACACCGGTGCCCGCCCGAGGAGCCGCTCGAACTCCTCGTGGGAGTCCACCTCGTAGATCCACGCCCCGCCATGGGCGCCGACCACGTGGTAGCGCGCCAGGACCTTGCCCTCGTCCTCGAGCCGCTGGCCGTACTCGGGCATGCGGCCGATGGCCCTTGCCAGCTCGGTGGACACCAGGCCCAGGTCGATCCGCCACAGGACGAGGAACTTCATGCAGCCAGCATGCCGCGCCGACGCGGAGGTGCCCATCGTCCGTCCGTCCCCCACGGGAGCGTGGGCCCGACGGCGTCAGCGCTTCTTGCCGATGTCGCCGATGTCGAGGTGGCCCTTGGCGTCGGATCTCGCGTGCTTCTCGGCCCGCTTCTCCTTGATGGACTTCGCCGACTTCTTCGACATGTGCGATCGGGGTGACTTGTCCGCCATGGCTGCTCCCTGGTCTGGAAGCCGGAGTGGCTTCCCCTCCGACACTACGCCTGCGGGCCCCCGGACGGGACCGGCCGCACCACGGTCATCCCCGCCGTGGACGCGGGCAGGTCCATCGCGGCGAGGGCCTCACCGGCTCGGTCGAGGTCGATGACGTGACCGACGAGGCGGTCTGGGCGCAGCGTGCCGTCCTCGACGAGAGCGAGCATCGCGGGGTACTCGTGCGCGGCCATCCCGTGGGAGCCGTGGACCTCGAGCTCATGGGCGACTACGAGGTCCATCGGCAGCGGAGGCGTGGCGGCCTTGCCCAGCAGGAGCCCCACCTGGACATGGCGGCCACGGGGGCGCAGGCACCGAACCGAGCCGACCGCGGTGTCGGGGGACCCGAGCGCGTCGACCGAGACGTGGGCGCCGCCGCCGGTGAGCTCGCGGACGCGCGCCGCCACGTCGCCGACCTGCGCAGCGTCCACCGTCGCCTCTGCGCCGAGGTCGCGGGCTCGGTCCCGTGCCGAGGCCACCACGTCCACGGCGACGACCCTGGCGCCGAGGGCGACGCCGATCATCACGGCCGACAACCCGACGCCGCCGCACCCGTGCACCGCGAGCCACTGGTCGCGGACGAGCCGGCCGTGGGCCGTGAGGGCGCGGAAGGCCGTGGCGAACCGGCAGCCGAGGGAGGCGGCGGTGACGAAGTCGACGGAGTCGGGAAGGGCGACGAGGTTGAGGTCGGCGGCGTGGACGGCCACCTTCTCGGCGAAGGACCCGGGGCCGGTGAACCCGGGCTGGGTCTGGTGCGGGCAGACCTGCGCGTCACCGCCCGCGCAGTAGTCACAGGCGCCGCAGCCGCACACGAAGGGCACGGTGACCCGGTCGCCGACGTTCCACTCGCTCACCCGCGGCCCCACCGCCGCGACGACTCCCGCGAACTCGTGCCCGGGCGTGTGGGGCAGCGCGACCGGGTCGTGCCCCCTCCAGGCGTGCCAGTCCGACCGGCAGACGCCGGTGGCGCGCACCTCGATGACGACCCCGTCCTCGGGGCAGGCCGGGTCGGCCACCTCGGCGACCTCGGGGAGGACGCCGTACGCGTGGTACACGACGGCGCGCATCAGCCCTCGACCAGCCCGGTCACCCGTCGAGACCCTCGAAGAGGTCGCCGAGGCGCGGGGCACCGGGCTCCCGGGGAGGCCAGGCGATGACGAGGTGCTCGCGGGCCAGGGCGCGGTGCCACCCACGGACGTCGTCGGCCGGGGGCGCCGCGACGTGCAGCTGGCTGCGGTGCTCGAGGAAGGCCCGCCGCACGCGGTCGGTCACCGCCGACGTGTCCACGGTGATCCCGATGAGCTCGTCGGGGACGCCGCGGAGGTGGTAGACCGCCGTCGGGTCCCAGGGTGGGAGGCCCTCGGCCTCCCGGTGCCCGTTGAACCGGCGGAAGACCGTCTCCGGCAGGGCGCCGTGCACGAGCCGTCGCAGGCCGGGCCCGCCGTCCCGGGCGAGGCGGCCGAAGACGGCGTCGGTGGCGGCTCCGACGGCGATGTGGTCGGGGTGGCCGGTGATGCCGTCGGGGCCGAAGGTCGCCACCACATCGGGTCGCTCCTGCTCCATGATCGCCTCGATGGTGCCCTCGAGCTCGTCGCGCGGCACGTCGGGGACACCGCCGTCGGGGAGGCCGAGCCACTCGTGGCGGTCGGGCTCGCGCCCGTGGGCGCGCCAGGCCCGCTCGTCCTCGGCCCGGCGGACCTGCCCCAGGGTCGCCCGCGTGGCGGGGAAGCCCTCCGGGATCTCGCCAGCCTCGCCGAAGGTCGCGTGCACCAGCACGTACCTGAAGCGCGGGTCGTCGCCGTGCAGGGCGACGGACCCGGCCACACCGTAGGCGTCGTCGTCGGGGTGGGCCACGACGACCATCAGGGTGCGTCCCCGCGTCATGACGCGAGCGTGGCAGCGACCGAGGCGACGCGGCAAGGCCGCGCGCGCACGGCATACGGTGGGTCCATGCACCCGTTCACGAAACTGCTGCTGATCCTGGCGCTGGTCGTCCTGGTGTTCTGGCTCGTCACGCGGTTCCGCGACCGGCACGTGCCCGACGACCCGATGCCCCCCGTGCCGGTCGACGACCTGCCGCAGCCCGTGCAGGACTCCATCGACCATGCGCTGTCGGAGGGCAGGACCATCAACGCGATCAAGATCTACCGCGACGCCACGAACGCCTCGCTGGTCCAGGCCAAGCAGGCCATCGACGTCCGCAGCTGGGGGCGCAAGCCGTGAGCGCGCTGACCTTCCACGGCCCGCTCGGGAAGTTCAGCTGGCGCATGCTGGCGATGGTGCTGGCCGGCGAGTCTGTCATCGTCTTCTTCGGCGCCCTCGTGGCGCGGGCGACGGCCTCGGCCGGCGGGGACGCGCGCAGCGGCACGTGGCTGGCGGTGGGGTCGGCGCTGGCGGTCCTGTGCCTCCTCGCGGCCGGCCTGATGCGGCGGCCCTGGGGCGTCACGCTCGGGTGGGTGGTCCAGGGGCTGACCCTGCTCAGCGCGCTCGTCGTCCCCGCCATGCTGCTCGTCGGGCTGCTGTTCCTCGCGCTGTGGGTGCTGTGCATGGTGCAGGGGGCTCGCATCGACGCCCTCCAGGCGCAGCGCGAGGCGCAGGCCGCCGCCGGCGGTTCGCAGGGCCGGGTCGCCGGGTAGCCCGCCGGGGCCCGGGGAGTCGGGTCGGCCCGTCTCGGTAGGGTGAGCGCCGTGACGACGCAGACGGAACGCTCCCTGGTCCTGGTCAAGCCCGACGGTTTCTCCCGTGGCCTCACCGGCGAGGTGCTGCGCCGCATCGAGGCCAAGGGCTACTCCCTGGTCGCGCTGTCGGTGCTCACCCCCACCCGCGAGATGCTCGCCGAGCACTACGCCGAGCACGAGGGCAAGCCGTTCTACGAGCCGCTGGTCGAGTTCATGCTCAGCGGCAGCGTGGCGGCAGCGGTGATCGAGGGTGAGCGGTGCATCGAGGGCTTCCGTGCCCTGGCCGGCGCCACCGACCCGACCGCGGCCCTGCCCGGCACGATCCGCGGCGACCTCGGCCGTGACTGGGGCACCAAGGTCCAGCAGAACATCGTCCACGGCTCCGACTCCCCGGAGTCCGCGAAGCGCGAGATCGAGATCTGGTTCCCCCACCTCTGACCTCGTCACCGCTGAGCCGCCCACCCGCCCACTGACAGGCGCAGTGGGCGGCTTTCTGTGCGTACAAGGTGGCGGCCGGGTCGCGGTGCTGGGCTGGCTTGCGTGGCCTAGGTGGTCTCGAGGTCGTCGAGCCCGCCGATGACGACCTCGAGCAGCGAGGCGAGCGTCTCGCGCTGCGCGGTCGTCAGGCCGGCCAGGGCGTCGGACTCCACGACGTTCGCCTCCCGCACGGCGGCGGTGAACAGGTCCCGCCCGGCGGTGTCGAGGGTGACGAGCACTCGCGTGCGGTTGGCGGGGTCCGGTGCGCGGTGCACCAGACCCCGCTGCGCCATCCGGTCCAGGCGATGGGTCATCGACGAGGGCGCCACATTCGCGACGTCGGCGAGCTGCGAGGGCGTGACGGGGGAGTCGCCTGCCTTGGCCAGGTAGGCGAGCACGGCCCACTCCCCGTGGGACAGGTCGAGGTCGGCTAGCTGACGTCCGTACCACTTGTCGAGCTTGCGAGTGAGGCCGTAGACGGCGGTGATGACCCGCTGGACGGACTCGTCGCCGCCTGCCTCGACATAGGCCTGCACGGCCGCCTCGTACTTGCGCTGGGCGGCGCGCGGCTCCGGCGTCCGGTTCTGCGTGGGCATGTCACCATCTTCGCATGCTAAGATTTCGATATCGAAGTATTGCTTATCTAAGTGTTTGAAATCGAACGAGAAACGACCGATACCCGTGCGCGCCCGCCTGCTGATCCTCGCCTCCGCCATCGCCATGCTCGGCTGGGGCACCGTGCTGCCCTACCAGTACGCGTATGCCGCGGACACCCGCGGCTGGGGGAGCCTCGCCGCCGCGGCGGCCTCCAGCCTGTTCTCCGTCGGCGCCCTGCTCGCCGCACCCCTCGGCGGCCGGCTCGCCGACCGACGCTCGCCGGTGGCGGTCGCCGTCGGCGCCAAGCTGCTTGCTGCGGTCGGTGCGCTGAGCCTGGTCGTGGCGGGCTCTCCCGGCGCGTTCCTGGTCGGCATGTTCGTGTTCGGTGCCGGTATCACCGCTGCCTCGCCGGCCCAGACCGTGCTCGTGCTGCGCTGGGTGGGCGGCGGCGAGGACCGCCGGCGCGTCTTCGCCTGGCAGTTCACCGGCCAGGCGCTCGGCATGGCGGTCGGGGCGTTCGTCGCCGGGTTCGTCGTCGACCTCGACCAGCCCCACGGGATGTGGCCGGCGTTCGCCGCCGCCTCCGCGGGCTTCGTGCTGTCGGGCGTACTCATCCTGGTGGCCGGCCGGGGCGCCCCGCGCCCCGTGGACCCGCTCGCCGACGAGGGGTCGGCAGCGGTGGCCGACCGAGTGCCGGCGCGGCTCGCCGTGCGGCTGATCTGGGCCAGCCCGGCACTGCGTTGGACGGCCCTGGTGACCGTGACCCTCGCCCTGGGCTTCTACGCGCAGTTCGAGAGCGGGCTCCCGGCCTACGCCCTGACGGTCCTGGACGTGGACGAGCTGGCGATCGGCGTGGCCGCGGCCGTCAACTGCGTCGTCATCATCGCCCTGCAGATGGTCGTGGTGCGCGCGACGGCCCGTCGCGGTGCCCCGGCACTGCTCATGGTCGTGGGCGCGATCTGGACGGTGTCCTGGCTGCTGCTCGCGCTCGCCTCCACGGCGCCGGGCCTGGCCACGGTGCTGTTCGTCACGACCTTCGCGGTGTTCGCCGTCGGCGAGACGATGTATGCGCCGATCCTCAACCCCCTGACGGCCAGCCTGGCCCCGCAGGGCATGGTCGGCACCACCCTCGGCGTGTTCACCGCACTGCAGACCGGCGTCTCCGCGGTGGGTCCGCTGGTGGCCGGCGTCATCCTCGGGGCTGGCCTCGGCGCGCTGTTCGTGGGCCTGCACGTGGGCATCAGCCTGCTCGCCGTCCTGGCGGCGTGGCGCCTGCGCCGGACCCTGCGGACCGGCTCGGCGGAGCCGTCGGAGGCGACCGCCCCCCTCGATGCGGCGCTCGCGGCCTGAGGCCGCCCCCCTCGACGCGGCGCTCGCGGCCCAAGGGCCGCCACCCCCCATCGTGGGGGGCGGCGGCCTCGCAGGCCCCGCTCAGGCTGCCGTCCAGCCCCCGTCGCTGGCGATGATGGCCCCGTTGACGTTGGCCGCCTCGTCGCCGACCAGCCACACCACCAGCGTCGCGATCTCGTCAGGCTGCGCCGTCCGCTGCGCCCGCGAGAAGCCGGACTGCAGCCGATCGAAGGACCAGGGGGTGCGGGGCTGGGCGCCGCCCTCGGCGATGTTCGTCTCGACGCCGCCGGGGCAGACGGCGTTCGTGCGCACGCCCTGCGGGCCGTAGAAGAAGGCGGTGTTGCGCGTCATCCCGACGAGGGCGTGCTTGGACGCGGTGTAGGCGATCCCCGCGGCGCCCCCCGAGACGCCGGCCACGGACGCGATGTTGACGATGGCCCCACGACCCCTCTCGAGCATGGCGGGGAGGACCGCACGGATCAGGCGCATCGGGGCCGTGACGTTGACCGCGAACACCCGCTCCCAGGTGGCGTCGTCGACGTCGCCGGCGGCGAGGAACCAGTCCATGATCCCCGCGTTGTTGACGAGCACGTCGGCCCCGCCCTGCTCCGTCGCCACACGCGCGACCGCGGCGACGCCCTCGTCGGTGGCGAGGTCGGCGGCGACCGGGACGACCTTGGCGTCCTCGGGTAGCGAGCCGACCAGCTCGTCCAGGCGAGGGGCGTTGACGTCCGCCGCGATCACCACAGCGCCCTCGTGGGCGCACCGCACGGTGATCGCCCGCCCGATTCCCGAGGCCGCGCCGGTCACGATGGCCACCCGTCCGTCCAGTCTCCTGCTCACAGCTCCTCCTGCCCTCGGCCGACACCTCAACCGTCGCAACTGCCACCCCAGCGCCCCAGAGTCCAACGTCCCGCGACACGTCGCCGCGGCTCCCGGCCTCGGCCGCCGCGACGCGTACCATCGCGACCGTGAGGGGTGCGCGGGGTTGGCTGGCACTGGGTCGGGACCTCGCCATCGACCTCGGCACCGCCAACACCCTGGTGTACGAGCGCGGCCGGGGTGTGGTGCTCGACGAGCCGTCGGTCGTCGCCGTCGAGGCCGGGACGTCCCGGCTGCTGGCGGCGGGGACCCGGGCCAAGGAGATGCTCGGGCGGACGCCCGGCAACGTCCGGGCCGTCCGGCCGCTCCAGGACGGCGTCATCTCGGACGCGGACATCACCGAGCGGATGCTGCGCTACTTCGTCGACCAGGTCCGGCCCTCGCGGCTCGTGCGCCCGCGCATGGTCGTCTGCGTCCCGAGCGAGGTGACCGGTGTCGAGCGGCGGGCGCTCGAGGATGCCGCGGTCCGCAGTGGCGCCCGCCGCGTCTACGTCATCGAGGAGCCGATGGCCGCGGCGATCGGCGCAGGGCTGCCGGTCAACGAGACCTCCGCGTCCATGGTCGTCGACATCGGGGGCGGCACCACCGACGTCGCCGTCATCAGCCTGGGCGGGATCGTGACCTCACGGTCCGTCCGCGTCGGCGGTGACGAGGTCGACGAAGCGGTCATCGCGCATGTCAAGAGCGAGTACTCCCTCCTGCTCGGTGAGCGCAGCGCCGAGGACATCAAGGTGCGCGCGGGCTCGGCCTTCCCCCTGCGCGAGGAGACGAGCACCCGGGTCCGTGGTCGTGACCTCGTCACCGGGCTGCCGAAGACGGTGACGATCTCCAGCGCCGAGGTCCGCCGGGCGATCGAGGGCCCGGTGCTCCAGATCGTCGAGCTCGTCCGGGCCACCCTCGACGTGTGCCCACCGGAGCTCGCCGGCGACGTCCTCGACAACGGGATCACCCTGACGGGGGGCGGCGCCCTCCTACGGGGCCTCGACGAGCGGCTGCGCCACGAGCTCGGCGTGCCCGTGCGCGTGGCCGACGACCCGCTGCGCTCGGTGGTGCTCGGTTCCGGGCGGTGCGTCGACGAGTTCGCCACCCTGGAGCGGGTCCTGGTCGACACCCGCCGCCTCTGAGCATGACCCGCCCGACCCGCCCGTCCCGCCGCCGGCTGGCGCTCGCCCTCGTCGCCGCGACGGCGGTGCTGCTGGTCCTCGACCTCGCGGGCGCCCCCGGGGCGTCACAGGTGCGGGCCGCCGGGGCCGCGGTGTTCGGTCCCCTCGAGACGCTCGCGCGTGGGGGCCTCGGAGCGCAGGTGGATCCCGGCGGCCCCGCCGATGACCGCGTCCGCACGAGCGTGGAGTCCGCCGCGCGCGACCAGCACGTGGGCGACGCCCGCCGGCTCGCGGACCTGCTGGAGTCGTCGCAGACGCGCGGCGCGCCCCTGGTGCCGGCGAGGGTCGTGGCGGTCCGGGCCGAGGGTGCGTCAGGTCCCTCGCGCGTGACGGTCGACGCCGGGTCGCGGGACGGCGTCAGCGAGGGGCTCACCGTCGTCAGTGCGGAGGGACTGGTCGGCCGGGTGGTCTCGGTCGCACCGTGGACGGCCGACGTGCTGCTGCTGGGCGCGGCGGACGCCACCGTGGGCGTGCGAGTCGGGCAGGGGGGAACCCTCGGCGCGGTGACGGGTGCGGCCGGGCCCAGACCCCGTCGTGCGGGCCTGCTTGGGCTGACCCTGGTGCAGCGGGGGAGCGTCGCCGTCGGGGACCAGGTGACGACCTTGGGCAGCCCTGGCGGGAGGCCCTTCCGGCCGGGGATCACGGTGGGCAGGGTGACCGCCGTCGACCCTGGCCGGGGCGAGCTCGCGCCGACCGCCGCCGTCGCTCCTGCTGTCGACGTCACGACCCTCGACGTCGTTGGCGTCCTGCTCGGTGCCCCGCGGTCGACCCCGCGCCCGACGCTCACCGGGGGCCCGCGGTGATCGTCGGGCTGTCGCCGGTGGGCCTCGCCCGCGCGGCTCTCCTGGTCGCGATGGCGCTGCTGAGCGCCGTCCAGGGCTCGCGCGTCGGCCTCGCCCTGCCGGACCTCGTGCTGCCGGTCGTGGTTGCAGGAGCCCTGCTCGCCGGCCCGTCCCGTGGGGTCGTGCTGGGGCTGGCGGCAGGCTGGGTCGTCGACCTCATGCCTCCCGGCGCCGCGGTGCTCGGCTCCAGTGCCCTGCTGTATGCCGCGGCGGGGCTCGTGGCCGGAGCCGGCCGCCGGGAGGGCCGGACGCCACTCATCTGGGTCGCCGTCGTCGTGGCGGGCGCCGCCGCCACGCTCTGGGCGGGACGGGCGTTCCTGGCCGGCCTGGTGGGTGCGCCGGTGGCCTGGGGCGAGGTCGGGCTGCGACTGGCCCTGACCACCGCACTCGGGGTCGTCCTGGTGCCCGCCCTCGTGTGGGCCGAGCACGCCCTCGCCCGGCGTGCCCCCGCATGACCAGGCCTCGCGACACCTCGGCCCGGTTCTGGGTGTTCGGGCTCGTCGTGCTGTCAATGATGGGCGCGCTGCTCGGCCGGCTCGGCCAGGTGCAGCTCGCCGACCACGACGACTACGCGGCCGCCGCGGCGACGGTGAACAGCCGGGTGGTCGTCCAGCCCGCGCTGCGCGGCAGGATCCTCGACCGCACCGGGGCTCCTCTGGTCGACAACACCTCCGAGGCCGTCGTGACCATCGAGCGCGCCGCCCTGCTCGACGCGGACGACGGGGGCCGGGCCCTCGTCGAGCGCGTGGCCGCAGCCCTGCGGCTGCCCGTCGCCCAGGTCTGGGGACGGACGCAGCCGTGCGGGACCCGGGACACCCCACCGCCCCCGGTGTGCTGGAACGGATCGCCGTACGAGCCCGTGCCCGTGGCCGCCGGGGTGGACCCGGCGCTCGCCCTCAGCCTGCTCGAGCGGCCCGAGGACTTCCCGGGCGTCGAGGTCGCCGCCCGGCCGGTCCGCGACTACCCGTCACGGTCCCGGGCCGGCGCGGCGCACGTCCTCGGCTACCTCACCCGCGCCGGCGCCGAGGACGTCAGGGCCGGTGGGGGCACGGTGGGTGACTCCGACCTCGTGGGGCGCTCGGGCCTGGAGGAGCAGTACGACCGGGTGCTGCGTGGGACGCCCGGGCGGACCACCGTGACCGTCGACCCCCGTGGCGTGGTGACCGGGCAGCTGTCCGTCTCGGCACCGGTCCCGGGTCGTGACCTCGTGACCCACCTCGACGTGCGGGTCCAGGCAGCGGCGGAGCGCGCCCTCGCCGAGGCGGTCCAGACGGCCCGCCGACGCGGTGAGGAGGCGGACGCCGGCGCCGCCGTCGTCCTCGACGTCACGAACGGCGGCGTGGTCGCGGCGGCGAGCCACCCGGCATACGACCCCACGGTCTGGACGGGCGGGATCACCGAACGGGAGCTCGCGTCGCTCACCGACCCGGCGGCCGGCACACCGCTGGTCTCGCGGGTGACGTCGGCCGCGTTCGCGCCCGCCTCCACCTTCAAGGTGGTCTCGCTGCCCGCCGCGGTCTCGGCAGGGAACCCGCTCGGCGGCCGCTACCCGTGCACGTCCAGCTACCGGATCGGCAGCCGGGAGTTCCGCAACTTCGAGTCTCGCGCCTACGGGTCGATCGGGCTGCGCGAGGCGCTCGTGGTCTCCTGCGACACCGTGTTCTACGACTTCGCGTACCGCTCCTGGCAGTCCCAGGGCGGCCTCGCGGCGCACGGCGACGGCGGTGACCCGTTCATCGCCGCCGCCCGGGCCTTCGGCCTCGGTGAGCGCACGGGCATCGACCTCCCGGGGGAGCAGGCCGGGCGCGTGCCCAGCCGGGAGTGGAAGCAGCAGCAGTGGAGACAGACCCGCGAGGACACCTGCGAACGCGCCCGCACGGGCTACCCGGAGGTGGCGGCGACGGACGGGACGCGAGCGGCCTACCTGACGTCCCTGGCGCGCGAGAACTGTCGGACCGGCTTCCAGTTCCGGGCCGGCGACGCCGCCAACTTCTCCATCGGCCAGGGTGACATGGCGGTCTCGCCGCTGCAGATGGCCCGGGCGTACGCGGCCATCGCCAACGGCGGGACGCTCTGGACCCCCCACGTCGCCAGTGGGTTCCGGCAGGCCGGGGGAGGGGCCCTCGAGACCGTGCCGCCACACCGCGACGGCTCGGTGGGACTCAGCCCGGCGATGCTCCGCTTCCTCCAGGACGCCCTCGTCGGCGTCGTCACCGAGGGCACCGCGAAGGGAGCCTTCACCGGCTTCCCGCTGCGGCAGTGGCCGGTGGCGGGCAAGACCGGGACCGCCGAGGTCTTCGGCCGGGGCGACACCTCGTGGTTCGTCTCCTACGCGCCCGCCACGAAGCCGCGGTATGCCGTCGCGGTCGTCGTCGCTCAGGGCGGCACGGGCGGCGAGACCGCGGCACCTGCGGCGCGCCGGATCCACGACGTCCTCCGTCGGATCGGGTGACGGCGGGACCACTGCGCCGACCCACGCTGCGCGGAGCGCCCCCGAGTCTCTAGGCTGCCTCCCATGGCTGACTTCGACGTTGTGGTGCTGGGTGCTGGTCCGGGTGGGTACGTCGCGGCGATCCGTGCGTCGCAGCTCGGGCTGAAGGCCGCCGTGGTGGAGGAGAAGTACTGGGGAGGTGTCTGCCTCAACGTCGGGTGCATCCCGTCGAAGGCGCTGCTGCGCAACGCGGAGATCGCGCACATCATCACGCACGAGAAGGACACCTTCGGCATCGGCGGCGACGCCACCATGGACTTCAAGGTCACCCACGCGCGCAGCCGGAAGGTCGCCGAGGCCAGTGCCAAGGGCGTGCACTACCTGATGAAGAAGAACAAGATCGTGGAGCTCGACGGCTGGGGCACGATCAAGGACCCCCGGACCGTCGAGGTCAGGGGCGGCGACGGCCAGACGCAGACCGTCACCTGTGACAACCTCATCATCGCGACCGGCGCGACGACCCGGCTCATCCCCGGCACGTCGCTGTCCGAGCGGGTCGTGACCTACGAGGAGCAGATCCTCACCGACCAGCTGCCGAGCTCGATCATCATCGCCGGGTCCGGCGCCATCGGCGTCGAGTTCGCCTACGTCATGAAGAACTTCGGTGTGGACGTGACGATCGTCGAGTTCCTGGACCGGATGGTGCCGACCGAGGACGCCGACGTGTCCAAGGAGCTGCTCAAGCAGTACAAGAAGCTCGGCGTGAAGGTCATGCTGTCGACCAAGGTGGAGGCCATCGAGGACACCGGCTCCAACGTCCGGGTCACGGTCTCGCCGGCCGGTGGTGGCGACCAGCAGGTGCTCGAGGCCGACAAGGTCCTCCAGGCCATCGGCTTCGCCCCGCGCCTCGAGGGCTACGGCCTCGAGAACAGCGGCGTGAGGACCACCGACCGCGGCGCGATCGAGGTCGACGCGCGGGGTCGCACGAACGTCGACGGCGTCTACGCGATCGGCGACGTCACCGGCAAGCTCATGCTGGCGCACACCGCCGAGGCCATGGGGGTCGTCGCCGCCGAGACCATCGCCGACGCGGAGACGATGGAGATCGACTTCGACATGATCCCGCGGGCGACGTTCTGCCAGCCGCAGATCGCCTCGTTCGGCTACTCCGAGGAGCAGGCCAAGGAGAAGGGCTACGACGTGAAGACCGCGTCGTTCCCGTTCTCCGCCAACGGCAAGGCTCGCGGCATGGCCGAGGGTGTCGGCTTCGTCAAGATCGTGGCCGACGCCAAGCACAACGAGATCGTCGGGGCCCACCTGATCGGCCCCGAGGTCACCGAGCTGCTCCCGGCGCTGACCCTGGCGCAGATGTGGGACCTCTCCGCCGACGAGGTGGCCCGCAACATCTTCGCCCACCCGACCCTCAGCGAGGCCATGAAGGAGGCCGTCGAGGGCATCGCCGGCCACATGATCAACCTCTGACGGCGCTCGTTTCCCACCCGCCGACCTGAGGGACAGGCCCGGTATGCCGCGCGTGCGGCTCCCGATCACGACCGACCGCCTCGTCCTCCGGAGCTTCCGCCCCGGGGACGAGGCGGACGTGTTCGCCTACCGATCCGTACCCGACGTCGTGCGGTACATCCCCGGCGAGCCCAAGACGCGTGAGCAGGTGGCCGACATGGTCGCCGAACGCGCCACCGCGGGACGGGTGGAGCCGTCGCAGCCGATCTGCATGCTCGCGGTCGAGCTCGACGGCCGGGTCGTCGGCGACGTGCTCCTCCACCTCGACGGCCTCGACGGGCACGACGGCAGGCAGGCCGAGATCGGTTGGGTCTTCGCGCCCGACGTGCAGGGCCACGGGTACGCCACCGAGGCGGCGCGCGAGCTGGTGCGAGTCGCCGTCGAGGACCTCGGCGTGCACCGGGTCTGGGCCCAGATCGACCCGGTCAACACCGCATCGACGCGGATCTGCGAGCGGCTGGGCATGCGGCGCGAGGCACTCTTCGAGCGGGCGTCGTGGTTCAAGGGGGAGTGGACCGACCTGACCGTCTACGCCATCCGCGCCGACGAGTGGCCCAGGGTGAGGGCCGACTGACCCTGGCTACTTCCTCGGCTTCTTGACCTTCGGCGGCAGCGTGGCGACGTGCTCGCGGGCCCGGTCGACCCAGGCGGTCTGCTCCGCGTCGGACAGGTCCTGGGGGAGGGACAGGTAGCCGCCCATCGGGCGCTCGGCGGGCCCGAAGGGCCCGCTGCCCGGCAGTGCGCGCAGCTCCTCGAGGCCCGCTGGGTCGAGCTTGACGCCGATGTCGGAACCGAACAGGCCGGCGAACATGTTGCCGTTCACGAACGCGCCCACGCTGCCGAACATCGGCTTGACCTCGACGCCCGGCGCCTCCCGCACCATCGCGCGGAAGCGCGCCTTGTCCTCGTCGCTGTGCTTCGGCATCGGCATCTGCACATCCAACCCCCGCAGGGCTGGGCCCGCCATCTGGGCCCATCGTGTCGGGTGGGGGCCGGGCTCGCTCCCACGGCCACGGCACTGGTCGCACCCTGCCGACTCGAGCGGATCAGCGACGTAGCGGCGTGGTGCAGGCATGAAGGTTGGCCCGGTCGCCGCGGACGCCGTCAGGGACAACGGGGCACGTCGGTTTCCCGCCCCCTCGACGTGCAGCCTTCCGACCAGCTCCCACCGGGGGTGATCACCTCGCCGCGCTACGACCGCGAGCCGGCGAAGGCCTGGTACCACCGACGCGCCGAGCGGGACCGCCTTCGGGCCTCGGGCAGGGTCGCGGGAGACCACCCCACGGACGCCGAGCTCGAGTACCGTCGGCTGGCCAACCGGTACGGCCGCAGCCCGTGGTGGCCGTACCGGAGCGCGGGCCTTGCGCAAGCGCTCGGCGTGGAGGCCGGGTGCCTGCCCGGGCCGGCCGACCGGGCGCCGCGTCGAGACGCGGAGGCTGGGGCCGGCGGCGATTAGGGCACCGTGGCGTCGCGCTGATAGCCTGACCCCTGCCGTAGACCGGCCGCGGATCGAGAGAGCCCAGGTGAACCAGCCCTGGCGCACCGCGCAACGACCACCAGAAGGAGAAGTGTCGACCCATGCCGTTGAGCACGGACGTCAAGAAGAAGATCATGGCCGAGTACGCGACCGCCGAGGGCGACACCGGCTCCCCCGAGGTGCAGATCGCGCTCCTCACCCAGCGCATCAAGGACCTCACCGAGCACTCCCGTCAGCACAAGCACGACCACCACAGCCGGCGCGGCCTGCTGCTGCTGGTCGGCCAGCGCCGTCGGCTGCTGCGCTACCTCGAGAGCGTCGACATCGAGCGCTACCGCTCGCTGATCAAGCGCCTCGGTCTGCGTCGATAAGAGCTTCAACACCAGGGAGCGGTCCCGCCACCACGTGCGGGCCGCTCCCTTCTGTTGGAAGGCGGGGCGTTTGAGGCCGGGCATGTCCCAGCCCCGCGGTGGCCGGCAGGCCCGCGCCGCCCAGCACAACTGCATATCGGAACGACCAGAGAAGAAGCCCGTGCACAACGACGATGCACGCGGTTCGCAGAGAGAGACCAAAGGAGGGCCCAATGGAGGGTCCAGACATTCAGTTCGCCGAGGCCACGCTCGACAACGGCAGCTTCGGCACCCGCACCGTCCGGTTCGAGACCGGGCGACTGGCCAAGCAGGCCGGCGGCGCCGTCGCCGCCTACCTGGACGAGGACACGATGCTCCTCTCCACCACCACCGCCGGGAAGTCCCCGCGCGAGGGTTTTGACTTCTTCCCCCTGACGGTCGACGTCGAGGAGCGGATGTACGCCGCGGGCAAGATCCCGGGCTCGTTCTTCCGCCGCGAGGGTCGCCCGTCCACCGACGCGATCCTCACCTGCCGGCTCATCGACCGCCCGCTGCGTCCCACCTTCACCAAGGGGCTGCGCAACGAGGTCCAGGTCGTCATCACGGTGCTCGCGCTCAACCCCGACCACCAGTACGACGTGCTCGCCATCAACGCGGCGAGCGCCTCGACCCAGATCTCCGGCCTGCCGTTCTCCGGCCCGATCGGCGGCGTCCGCGTCGCGCTGATCGACGGCCAGTGGGTCGCGTTCCCGAACTTCTCCGACGCCGAGCGCTCGACCTTCGACATGGTCGTCGCCGGCCGGGTCGTGGGCGACGACGTCGCGATCATGATGGTCGAGGCCGAGTCCACCGACGCCACCTGGAACCTCGTCAAGAACGAGGGCAAGCAGGCGCCGACCGAGGAGGTCGTGGCCGACGGCCTCGAGGCCTCCAAGAAGTTCATCAAGGCGCTCTGTGACGCGCAGGCCGAGCTGGCGAGCAAGTCGGCCAAGCCGGTCCAGGAGTTCCCGATCTTCCTCGACTACGAGGACGACGCGTATGCCGCGGTCGAGGGCGCCGTCTCCGCCGACCTCACGCAGGCGCTCACCATCGCCGGCAAGCAGGAGCGCGAGGAGCGCATCGACGAGATCAAGGACGCCATGAAGGCGTCTCTCGCCGAGCAGTTCGAGGGTCGTGAGAAGGAGCTCTCCGCTGCCTACCGCTCCGTGCAGAAGAAGCTGATCCGCCAGCGCATCCTGCGCGACAAGGTCCGCATCGACGGCCGTGGCCTCGCCGACATCCGCGCCCTGAGCGCCGAGGTCGAGGTCCTGCCGCGCGTGCACGGCTCGGCGATCTTCGAGCGTGGCGAGACCCAGATCATGGGTGTCACCACGCTGAACATGCTGCGCATGGAGCAGCAGCTCGACACCCTCTCCCCGGTGACGCGCAAGCGCTACATGCACAACTACAACTTCCCGCCGTTCTCCACGGGCGAGACCGGTCGCGTGGGCTCGCCGAAGCGCCGCGAGATCGGCCACGGCGCCCTGGCCGAGCGTGCGCTCATGCCGGTGCTGCCGACGCGCGAGGAGTTCCCCTACGCGATCCGCCAGGTCTCCGAGGCGCTCGGCTCCAACGGCTCGACGTCGATGGGCTCGGTCTGCGCCTCCACGCTGTCGCTGATGAACGCCGGTGTGCCGCTGCGCGCGCCGGTCGCCGGCATCGCGATGGGCCTGGTCTCCGACGAGGTCGACGGTGAGACGCAGTACGCGGCCCTGACCGACATCCTCGGCGCCGAGGACGCGTTCGGTGACATGGACTTCAAGGTCGCCGGCACCCGCGAGTTCGTCACGGCGATCCAGCTCGACACCAAGCTCGACGGCATCCCCGCCTCGGTGCTGGCCGGCGCGCTGACCCAGGCCCGTGACGCCCGCCTGCACATCCTCGACGTCATGAACGAGGCCATCGACACCCCGGACGAGATGAGCCCCTTCGCTCCTCGCGTCATCTCGGTGAAGGTCCCGGTCGACAAGATCGGCGAGGTCATCGGCCCGAAGGGCAAGATGATCAACCAGATCCAGGAGGACACCGGCGCCGACATCTCCATCGAGGACGACGGCACGGTCTACATCGGCGCCACCGACGGCCCGTCCGCCGAGGCTGCGCGCGCGGCGATCAACGCGATCGCCAACCCGCAGATGCCCGAGGTCGGCGAGCGCTTCCTGGGCACCGTGGTCAAGACGACGACCTTCGGCGCGTTCATCTCGCTGCTCCCCGGCAAGGACGGCCTGCTGCACATCTCCGAGGTGCGCAAGCTCGTCGGCGGCAAGCGGATCGACGCGGTCGAGGACGTCCTCGCCGTCGGCCAGAAGGTCCAGGTCGAGCTCAAGGAGATCGACCCGCGCGGCAAGCTCTCCCTTGCCGCTGTCCTGGCCGAGGGCGAGACCGGCGAGCAGGCCGAGGCCGAGGCCGAGGGCGACTCCGAGGAGCGTGCGCCGCGCGAGGACCGTGGTGACCGCGAGGAGCGCGGCGAGCGTCGCGAGGGTGGGCGCGGCCGCGGCCGCAACCGCCGCCGTGGCGACCGCGGTGACCGCGCCGAGCAGGGCTCCGGCACGCAGGAGTCCGACCAGCTCGTCGAGGCACACGACGCCGGGGCTCCCGCCTCGTCGGAGGACGCCGCGAACTGACGTTCGCCTGAGCGCCTGAGCGAAGGGCCGGTCCACCCGCACGGGTGGACCGGCCCTTCGTCGTGCCCCTGAGGGGCAGCCGGGCAGGGTGTGGCAGGGCCGGGGGGGCAGGGGTGAGGCAGGGGTGAGGCAGGGGCAGGGCAGGGGCAGGAGCAGGAGCAGGAGCCCGGGCAGGGCGGAGGTCGCGGCGCGGACAAGGGGTTGACGCCCGTGGGATTCGTCGTCCACACTCATCTACGACCTAAAACGATTTAGGTGATGAAAGGGTCAACGATGACAGACATCAGTCGCCGGGTGCTGCTCGGTGCTGCGGGGGCGGGGGCCGCCACGCTGTTCGGCGCCAGCTGGCCTCGCCTCACCGCCACGGACATCGCCGGCCGCGGGGGCGACGTGCTCAACGTCGCGATCCTCGGCACCAACCAGGACGCCGCCGCGCGACAGGGCCTCGTCGACGCCTTCCGCAGGCAGCACCCCGACATCCCGGTGCGGATCCAGGCCATCCAAGGGCAGGACTGGTCCAACTTCTTCGCGAAGATCCTCACGATGGTGGCGGCCGGGACGCCGCCGGACGTGTGTGTCGTTGCCACGGAAGGCGCCCAGCTCTTCGCGGATCGTCTCGCCGAGCCGCTGGACCCCTACATCACCCGGGATGCCGCGGTCATGGAGGACTACTTCTCCGATGTGCACCCGAGCCTGGTCGAGGCGTTCATGTACCGAGGAAACCTCTACCAGCTCCCGATCGACTTCAACGCGGCCAACATGTACCTCAACCTCGACGCGTTCGCGAAGGCCGGGCTGGAGCGCCCCGCCGCGACCTGGACGCACGAGGACTTCCTCCGGACGGCCCGCACGCTGCGCCGCTCCAACCGCGCGCCCTTCGTGCCGTTCTACTGGACCAACCGTCTCTGGGGCGGCGTGGTCCCGTGGCTCTACATCAACGACACCAGCTTCCTCAAGGAGGCGAAGTCTCCCGGGGGCGAGTGGCTCTGGCAGCGGTTCTACCAGGGTGACGCGGCAGCGGCCGGGCGCAGCGGCGGCTTCCTGTGGGAGGAGTCCAACGCCCTCGATCCCAAGGTGGAGGAGTCATTCGACTTCCTGCGCCGGATCGTCGCCGAAGGACTGGGCACAAGCCCTGCCCAGGGCGGCGGCAACGAGCTCGTGGCGCAGTTCGCCGGGGGCAGCATCGGCATGACCCCGGCGGGGGGCTACTGGGTCCAGGGCCTGTCGGAGGCGGGGATGACCGAGCGTCAGTTCGACGTGCAGTACTTCCCGCGGTGGCGGTCCCAGCGCCACCAGTTCGGCGCCGCCGGGTACGCCATCATGCGGACCTCGAAGCGCAAGGACGAGGCCTGGGAGTGGGTGAAGTTCTGCACCTCGCGCGAGGGGATGGCGCTCGCGTTCCCGGCTCCGAACACCACTCCGACGCGCCGCTCGCTGGTCACCGAGGCGCTCTACTCAGGCAAGGGACCGGCCCACTGGAAGGTCTTCTACGACACGCTCGACCAGCTCCCGGCCGCGCCGATCCCGGCACCCCCGCAGCAGGCAGCGATCGAGACCGCCCTCATCAAGAACGTCCTCGGTGCGGTCACCGGAGCGCAGTCCGGACTCACCTCCGCCCTCTCACGGCTCGACCGTGACCTGAACCTCGCCCTCGGGAGGTCCTGATGGCCACAGCCACGGCAAGCAGGCCGACGACCCGCGTGACGACCCCCACTTCCACGACCGCAGAGCGTGCCCGCTCACGGACCCGGTTCGCGGCGGTCTTCCTCGCTCCGACCGTGATCGGCATCGGCCTCTTCACGGTGCTGCCGATCATCGCGTCGTTCGTTCTCGCGTTCTTCCGCTGGGACGTCATCTCCGCCCCCGAGTGGGCGGGTCTGGACAACTTCGCAGACATCGGCGGCGACCCGACTGTCCGGGTGGCGTTCCTCAACACCATCGGCTTCGTCGTCGCCGCCGTCGCACTCCAGCTGGGGATCGCCCTGGGCCTGGCCGTCCTGGTGCAGGGAAAGCTGCCGGGCTGGCTGCGGTCGTTCTTCCGTTCGGTGTTCTTCTTCCCGCTGATCCTGTCGGCGTCGTCGGTGTCGATCATGATGTCGTACCTGTTCAACCAGAACTTCGGGCTGGTCAACCACCTGCTGGGCAAGCTGGGCGTGCCGGCGGTGCCCTGGCTCACCTCCGAGACCGGCGCCGCGGTCATGGTCGTGCTGGTGTACGTCTGGCAGAACTTCGGCTTCTCGTTCCTGCTCTTCCTCGGCGGTCTCGCCTCGATCCCCAAGGAGGTCTACGAGGCCTCCGCGATCGACGGCGCGACCGGGTGGCGGCAGTTCTGGAAGATCACGCTCCCGCTCGTCAGCCCGACGCTGCTCGTCGCCTCCGTGATGGCGATCATCGCCGCGCTGCAGATCTTCGACCAGCCCTACGTCCTCACCCGCGGCGGACCGGGCGACTCGACGCGGACCGCCGTGATGGTGATCTACGAGTCCGCCTTCCAGCAGCTGCAGTTCGGGCGGGCCTCCGCCATCGGCATCGTCCTGACGGTCCTCATCATGCTCGTGACCGCACTGCAGTTCCGCCTGTCCCGCCGATTCGTCTTCTACTCCTAGGGAGCCGAGAGCCATGACCATGACCGCCAGAGCACCCCGGGTGACCCAGAGCCGGCCCCCCGGGCCCCGCCTGCCGAAGCGGCTCAGCACCACGCGTCACCTTCCCGACGTCGGCGCCCTCGGCCGGATCGCCTTCCTGCTGGTCGCGACGGCGCTGACCCTCGGGCCCGTCCTGTGGACCGTCGCGACCTCGTTGCGCCCCGTGACCGAGTCCCTGGGTGTGAGCCCCAGCCTGGTCCCGACCAGCCTCGACCTCGGCGCCTACCGCGATGTCTTCACGCAGGTCGACATGGCGCTGCTGATCCTCAACAGCGTGCTCGTGACGGCAGCCTGTGCCGTCGGCCAGATGGTGACGGCAGCCATGGCGGGCTACGTGTTCGCCCGGGTCGAGTTCCGCGGGCGTGGTGCCCTCTTCGCGGTCGTCCTCGCCACGATGATGGTGCCGATGCAGGTCACGATCGTCCCGGTCTTCATGCTGGTCCGCGGGATGGGGCTGTCCGACACGCTGCTCGCCCTCATCCTCCCGGCCATCCCCACCGCCTTCGGCACCTTCCTGATGCGGCAGTACTTCCTCGGGCTGCCCGCCGAGCTCGCCGAGGCCGCGGAGATCGACGGCGCTGGCCCCTGGCGGACCTTCTTCTCGGTGTTCGCCCCGCTGGCGACGCCGGGAATGGCGATCGTGGGCATCCTCGCGTTCAACTACCACTGGAACGAGTTCTTCCGCCCGCTGATCATGACCATCAGTGAGCAGAACTTCACGCTTCCGCTCGGGCTGGTCACCCTGCAGGGCAACATGGGCACCGGCAGCGTCGCCACGGTGCTGGCCGGCGTGGTCATCTCGATGATCCCCGCCCTGGTCGTCTTCGTTGTCGGCCAGCGGACCCTGCGCGAGGGTCTGACCGCAGGCAGCCACCGCTGACCGACGGCAGGCGGACCCCCAGATCGACCGCAGACGGACCGCAGACGGACCAGACGGACCGCCCACGGACCAGACGGAGCGCTGACGGACACGAGTGGTCGCGACCGAGCACCGGCCTCAGGGCCACACGGCATACCGCTGGCCCGCCCCGGGCCACCCGAGAAAGGACACCTGCGTGACCGCCTCCCCGGCTGCTGTGGCAGCGCCGCAGTTCCACCTGCGCCCGACCCACGGCTGGCTCAACGACCCCAACGGCCTGGTCCATCACGACGGCCGGTGGCACGTGTTCTTCCAGCACAACCCGCTGGGCCCCGTCCACCACCACATCCACTGGGGCCACATGAGCAGCCCGGACCTCGTGACCTGGACCGAGCACCCTGTGGCGTTCGGGCCGACCGCCGGGGGGCCGGACAGCTTCGGCTGCTGGTCGGGCGTGTTCGCGCCGGGCCTGGGCCAGCCGGCGGTGGTGTACTCGGGCGTCGTCGACGAGTCGCTGCACAGCACCATCTGCCTGCGCTGGGGCTCGGCCGACCTCACCACGTGGAGCGAGCCGGTGGTGGTGGGGACGACCCCGGTGGGCATGGGCGTGCGGGTGATGCGCGACCCGTTCGTCTTCGAGCACGGAGGCCGCCGCTGGGGCCTGCTCGGCGCGGGTCTCGATGACGGTACCGCGGCCATCCTGCTCTACTCCTGCGACGACATGCTCGACTGGCGCTTCGAGGAGGTCTGGCTGGCCGCGCGTGAGCAGTCAGTGCTGAGTGAGGGAGCTCCGGCGGACATCTGGGAGTGCCCGCAGCTCGTGTGGGCGGACGGGGTTCCGGTGCTGGTGCTGTCGCTCCAGCTCGACGGCGTGCTCGGGGATGTCGTTGCCGTCATGGGCGACGTGGCCGAGCAGGACGGCCGGCCGCGGTTCACCGCGTCGTCCGTGGAGCGGCTCGACACCGGGAACTGCTTCTACGCCCCGCAGCTGGTGCAGGACGGCTCCTCGCCGCTGATGTTCGGCTGGGCCCGGCAGGAGCCACTCGACACCTCGGGGCTCGGCGACGGCCCGCACACGGCGGGATGCCTGACCCTTCCCCGGCGCCTCACGGTCCGCGACGGGCGGCTGCTGGTCCTGCCCGACCCCGCGGTGGCGCTGCTGGTCGCCCAGGAGAGCGACTCGGATGCCGACAGCTCGCCGGGCGGAACCGGGGGGAACGGCCGGGGCACTCGCTGCGTCGCTGGTGTGCACGAGCTGCCCGGAGCCGCGCGGCTCACGGTGACGTCGGCGCCGGGCGATGGCAAGGGGTGGACCCTGCGCGGCGCGTCGGGATCCCAGTCCCTGCGACTGGTTCCCGGTACCGCGGTCTGGGTGGATGCCGACGTCGTCGAGGTGTACCCGGGCGACGGCGCAGCTCCGCAGACCTTTCGACTGTCCGGCCCTCCCTGGGGGCTGGAGGTGCCGGACGGCGGATCGCTGCGCGTCAGCGCGGTGGTCCCGCCGACTCCCGGACGACGAGAGGGCAGCGGAGGTGCTCGCGCCGCGAGGCGTCCGGGACCAGCCGCCCCGTGACGGTCTCGAGCAGCAGCTCGACGGCCCGTTCCCCCATGGCGGTGTGGGGGAGGGCCAGGGTCGTCAGGGCGGGGACCACGTTGGCGGCGACGGCCTCCTGGTCGTCGAACCCCACGACGGAGAGGTCGCCCGGCACGTCGAGGCCGAGCCGGGCGGCCGCCAGCAGCACGCCGGTCGCCACCCGGTCGTTCGCGGCGAAGATCGCGGTGGGCCGGTCCCCGACCGGAGCCGGCCCGCCTGCTGGGCCGGCGAGGACGCGGACGGCACCGTGGTAACCCTCGTCGATGTCCCATCCCACGGTGAGGACGGGTGAGTCCGCCGCAGCGACGTGCGAGCGGAGCGCAGCGCGAAAACCCTTGGCGCGCAAGGGGCCGGCGATGTTGCCAAGATGGTGCGGCTGACCCGGGGTGATGCCCACGCCGCTGAGCATCGTGATGCGGCGGTGCCCGAGCCCGAGCAGGTGGCGCGCGGCGTCCCAGCCCCCGCGGTAGTCGTCCGGCACCACCGACGGGTAGGGGTCCCCGGCCTGCTGGCAGTTCGCCAGGACCAGGGGTAGGGACGTCCTCGGCACGGTGTCGAGCTCGCGCAGGCCCATGGTGGCGTAGATGAGACCGTCCACCTGGCGGTTCGCCAGCTCGTCGGCGGCAGCCTGCTCGCGCTCGGGGTGGTCCTGGCTGTCGAACACGACAACCACGTAGCCGTCGCGGGTGGCGCGTTCGACGGCGCCGCCGAGCAGGCGACCGGCGAACGGCGACGAGGCGATGGCATCGGTCACCAGCCCGATGACGTGGGTGCGCTGTCGGCGCAGGCTCTGCGCGACCCGGTTGGGCTGGTAGCCGAGCTCTGCCGCCGCGGCGAGGATGCGCGCCCGTGTCGCCGCAGACACGTTGCCCGCGTCGTTGTCGTTGAGGACCAGGGACACTGCCGTCACCGAGACCCCAGCGCGCTGGGCCACGTCGGCGGCGCGGGGACGGGGGCTCACGTGAGCAGCCTAGTCAGCGGGGTGCGCCGCTCCCCACCGCCTCGCCGTCGCGGCGGGGCGCGCCCAGCGGTCGTCGTGGCCGCGACCGCTGGCGGGCAACCCCGTGCCCGTATGCCGCCCGTTTGCCTTGCCCCCGACGCGGACCGATGCTTCAGGCATGGCTGACAACAGGACGTTCGTGGTGGTCGGTGGCGGGCTCGCAGGCGCCAAGGCGCTGGAGGCCTTGCGGGAGAAGGGGTTCGACGGTCGGCTCGTGCTGTTCGCGGCGGAGGACCACCTGCCCTACGAGCGGCCGCCGCTGTCGAAGGAGTACCTCAAGACGGGCGAGAAGCTCGACGAGGCGTTCGTCCACGACCGGGAGTGGTACGACGCGAACCGCGTGGACCTGCGCCTCGGCGCTCCGGTCGTGGCGATCGACCCGGCAGCACACGAGGTCGTCACCGGGGACGGTGAGCGGACGGCATACGACCGTCTCCTGCTCGCCACGGGCAGCAGCCCGCGCCGCCTGAACCTGCCCGGGGCGGATCTCGACGGCGTGCTGTACCTGCGCACCATCGAGGACAGCGACCGGCTCCGCTCGGCGTTCCGGCCCGGGAAGCGGGTGGTCTTCGTCGGGGGCGGCTGGATCGGACTCGAGGCGGCCTCGGCCGCCTCCGAGGCCGGCGCCGAGGTCACGGTGCTCGAGGCGCTCGACCTCCCGCTGGTGCGCGTGCTGGGGCCGAGGGTCGCCACGGTCTTCGCGGAGCTGCACCGCGAGCACGGGGTGGACCTGCGCACGTCGGTCCAGGTGTCCGCGCTGGAGGGCGACGCCGGCCGCGTCACGGCCGTGCGGCTCGCCGACGGCTCGCTGGTCCCGGCCGACACGGTCGTGGTCGGGATCGGTGCGGCGCCGAACGTCGAGCTGGCCGAGCGGGCCGGCCTCGCGGTCGAGAACGGCGTGCTGGTCGACGCCCAGGGCAGGACGAGCGATCCCGACGTGTTCGCCGCAGGCGACATCGCCAACCACGAGCTGCCCGTGCTCGGGCGGCGCATCCGGGTGGAGCACTGGGCCACGGCCCTCAACCAGCCGGTCGCGGTCGCCGCGGGGATGCTCGACCAGGAGGACCGCTATGACGAGCTTCCGTACTTCTACACCGACCAGTACGACCTCGGCATGGAGTACATCGGGCTGGGCAGCCCGGACGACGAGGTCGTGGTGCGAGGTGACCTCTCCCAGCGTGAGTTCATCGCGTTCTGGCTGCGTGAGGGCAGGGTCGTGGCCGGCATGAACGTCAACGTCTGGGACGTCGTCGACGACGTCAAGGCGCTCATCAGGTCTGGTGTCGTCGTCGACCGCGTCCGGCTGGCCGACCCCGACGTGCCGCTGGCGGACGTGGAGCAGGCGAACAGCCGGGGGACTTAGGCAAACAGTTGGTAAGGACCGGGCGTGATGTCCGTTTTCTTCCCCCTGGGTGTTCTAGGGTCACGACGGTTTGCGCCCACGACCTGGGGCAGGCCCAAGGACTGGTCACCGGGGTGTGGAGGACGTTGTGCGGGTACATCGCAATCATGTGACGGCCATGGTCGGCGCGACAGCGCTGGTCGTGGGTGCGACGGTCGTCACGGCGACAGGGCAGGCTGCGCAGGCAGCGCCGTCGCCCGGCGCGGCCGTGGTCATCAACGAGGTCTACGGAGGGGGTGGCAACTCCGGCGCGACCTACCGGCGCGACTTCGTGGAGCTCGCGAACGTTTCGACCTCGGCCGTCGACCTCTCCGGCTGGTCGGTGCAGTACGCCAGCTCGGGCAGTACGGCCACCTCGTCGTGGGCCGTCACCCCGCTCACCGGGACGCTCCCGCCCGGAGCGTCCCTCGTGGTCGGCGAGGCCACCGGGACCGGCGGCACCACCGACGTCCCGGTCGACATCGACGGCAGCATCGCGATGTCCGGCAGCGCGGGCAAGGTCGCGCTCGTCCGCTCCGGCACCGCGATCACGGGCTGCACCCCCAAGACCGGCGCTGCGGCCTGCTCGGGCCTCGACGCCGTGGTCGACTTCGTCGGCTGGGGGTCGGCCAACGACTACGCCGGCACCGAAGCCGCCCCGGGCACGACGAACGCCACCTCCGTGAGCCGCGACGGCGCGCACACCAACACGGCCAGCAACGCGGCCGACTTCACCCTCGCCAACCCGCCCACGCCTCAGGCGTGCGGTGACGCCTGCGTTCCTGCGCCGCCCGGCCCGGAGGCCAGGACCATCGCGGAGGTCCAGGGACCCGGTGCATCGAGCCCGCTCGCGGGCCAGACGGTCACGACCCGCGGCGTGGTCACGGCGGCCTACCCCGAGGGCGGCTTCAGGGGCTTCTACCTCCAGACCGAGGGGACCGGCGGCGGCCGCGACCTGAGCGCGGCGTCCGACGGTGTGTTCGTCTACCAGGCTTCGGGCGCGCTCGACGCGGACGCCGTCATCGGCAACTTCGTCGAGGTCACCGGAGAGGTCCAGGAGTCCTTCGGCCTGACCCGGGTCAACGCCGCGGCGTCCGACATCAGCGACGCGGGCGAGGACTTCACTCCCGTGTCGCCGGTGACCAACCCCTGGCCGGGCGCCGACGCCCAGCGGGAGTCGCTCGAGGGCATGCTGTTCCGGCCGTCCGGGCCCTACACCGTGACCAACACCTACGCCACGAACCAGTACGGCGAGGTCGGCCTCGCGGTCGGCACCGAGCCGCTCATCCAGACCACCGAGGTCGCCGTACCCGGGTCCGACGAGGCGAAGGCGGTCGCCGCGGACAATGCCGCGCGCAAGGTCACCCTCGACGACGGTGCCTCGTCCAACTTCCTGGCCAGCAGCTTCAGCCGCACCACGTGTGCGGGCCGGCCGATCCCGTGCCTGCTCAACGCGGACCAGACCCCGCCGTACGTCTCGACGACGGCACCGGTGCGCGTCGGTGCGCCGGCTGCCTTCGCGGACAGCGTCATCGTCGACTACCGGTTCGACCTGTGGCGCTTCCAGCCGACCAGCCCCGTGGTCGGTCCGGGCAACGCCGGCTCGCCGGTCGTCTTCACCGACACCCGCACCCCTGCACCCGACGCGATGGACATCGGCGCCGCCGACCTCAAGGTCGCCTCCTTCAACGTGCTGAACTACTTCACGACGCTGGGCGCGGAGACCGAGGGCTGCCTGGCCTACTACGACCGCGACGACAGCGGCACCACGGTGCGCGACGGCTGCGAGCTGCGCGGCGCCTGGGATGCGGCGGACTTCCAGCGCCAGCAGGCCAAGATCGTCACCGCGGTCAACGGGCTCGACGCGGACGTCGTCGGTCTCATGGAGGTCGAGAACTCCGCCGCGCTGGGCGAGCAGCCGGACGAGGCACTGGCCCACCTGGTCTCCGCCCTCAACGAGCAGGCCGGGGCGGGCACGTGGGCCTTCGTGCCCTCCTCGACCGAGCTGCCGCCGGCCTCCGGGCAGGACGTGATCACCAACGCCATCATCTTCAAGCCGGCCTCGGTGATGCGCGTCGGCCAGTCCCGGGCGCTCGGGACGCAGAGCGAGGACGGCCAGGCCTTCGGCAACGCACGCGAGCCGATCGCCCAGGTGTTCCGGAAGAAGCACGGCAAGAGCGAGAAGTTCCTCTTCGTCGTCAACCACTTCAAGTCCAAGGGCTCGGCGGGTCCGTTCCCCGGTGACGAGGACACCGGTGACGGGCAGGGCGCCTCGGTGACCTCTCGCATCCTGCAGGCGCAGGCCCTGCGCGACTGGGTGCCGACCGTCCTCGACGAGACCGGCACCAGGGCCGTGGTCATGGCCGGTGACTACAACTCGTACACCCGCGAGGACCCGATGGACGTCCTCTACGACGCCGGCTACACCGACGCCGGGTCGCGGCTCGACCGCGACGACCACGACGACCCGGACGACCCGTACTCGAACCCGTACTCGTACTCCTTCTCCGGGCTGTCGGGCTCCCTGGACCACATCCTCGTCAACGACGCGGCCCTGGCGCTGGCGACCGGTGCCGACCACTGGAACATCAACTCCGGCGAGTCGGTGGCCCTCGAGTACAGCCGGTACCGCTACCACGGCACCGACTTCTACGAGCCCGGACCGTACCGCTCGTCCGACCACGACCCGGTCGTGCTGGGCCTGCGCGCGACCGCGAAGCGGTAGCCGCCCTGGCTGCACGCACGGCGGCGGGTCCGGTCCCTCACGGGGCTGGGCCCGCCGCCGTGTTCCCGCCGGGGCGCTCAGACCCAGCGGCGCACGCGCGAGCGGTATGCCGCGTAGTCGGCTCCGAAGCGGGCGGCGAGGTACTCCTCCTCGCGGGAGATGACCAGGCGGAGCATCGCCAGGAGCACGGCCGGGAGGACGAGGAGCGGCCACCAGGAGCCGACCAGCAGGGTCACCCCCAGGTAGGCGAGGGCGTCCGCGAGGTAGATCGGGTTGCGGGAGAGCCGGAACGGCCCCTCGGTGACCAGCCGGCTGACCTCCTCCCACGGGATCACCGTCGTGTGGGCACGCCGCATCGCAGCGACGGCCCAGGCCATCAGCGCGACCGCGGCGGCGACCAGGACGACGCCCAGCCAGACCCGCGCGCCCGAGAGGGGCAGCGGGAGTGGCGCCACGAGGTGGAGCAGCGAGGCGACGACGAGCGGGATGGCGAAGACCAGCGGCGGGATGGTGCGCACGCGGGCGCCTGCGGGAGCCATGCCGGGCACTGTATGCCGGGTGGCTACGCTGGCGACCGTGAACGACGTGACCAGGGTGGCAGTCATCGGCGCAGCCGGGCGGATGGGGTCCGAGGCGTGCCGGGCGGTCGAGTCGGCCGACGGCCTCGAGCTCGTCGCGAGCGTCGCCAGGGGGGACGAGCTGGGGGACCTCGCCGGCGCCGACGTCGCGGTGGAGCTGACCGTGCCCGACTCCTCGCCGGGCAACGTGGCGCACTGCGTCGAGCGGGGCATCCACGTCGTGGTCGGCACGACCGGGTGGGACGACGCGCGGCTCGAGGCCCTGCGGTCGCAGCTCGCGGACCGCCCGGACGTCGGCGTGCTCATCGCCCCCAACTTCGCCATCGGCGCGATCCTCATGATGCGCTTCGCCGAGCAGGCGGCCCGGTTCTACGAGTCCGTCGAGGTCATCGAGCTCCACCACCCCGACAAGGTCGACGCGCCCTCGGGCACGGCAGCCCGCACGGCCCGCCTCATCGGTGCCGCCCGCACGGACGCGGGTCTGGGAGCGGTTCCGGACGCCACCACGCACGACCCGGGCGGTGCGCGCGGCGCCCGCGTGGACGGCATACCCGTGCACGCGGTGCGGCTGCGCGGCCTCGTGGCGCACCAGGAGGTCCTGTTCGGCGGTGTCGGCGAGATGTTGACGATCCGGCACGACTCCTTCGACCGGGCGTCGTTCATGCCCGGCGTGATCGAGGGCGTCCGGAAGGTGCGAGAGCACCCCGGCCTGACGGTCGGGCTGGAGCACTACCTCGGACTGGGCGCATAGTGCGGGAGAAGGTCACCGCCCTCGTCCTCCTGGTCGTCCTGGGCTTCTACTCGGTGACGATCGGGTGGCGCGGCGTCGAGCTGGTCCGCGACGGCCGGCCGGCCGCGGTGCTGCTCGGCGTCGGGGTCATGCTGCTGCCGCTGGTCCTGCTCGTCGCGCTGCTGCCGTTGGTGCGCCTCGCGCGGGACGGCTCGCGGATGATGGCGCAGCTGGCCAGCGGCGCCGAGGTGCGACCCGTCGACGAGGGCTGGCGCGCCGAGCTCGAGCTCGCCGAGAGCTGTCGGCTGGCGCGGGACCGGCAGGGGGAGCAGCGGCACTACCGCGCGGCGGTGCGCGCCTGGCGGTCGGCGCAGCACTGAGACCCGCCCTAGCGATGGGTGTCCCGGTCGGGGTCGTGCCGTGACCTCACGGCGGGCGGGCGCGGCGACCCGGCGGAGCCCGTGGCCACCCGCGAGGCCGCTGCCGATGCCGTTCGCACGACGCTCTCCAGGGGACCGCGCCGGCCCAGCGCCGCGACCACCGCGCCCGTCGCCAGGGCGAGAGAGGCGTGCCGCAGGTAGTTCGCGACGCTCTGCCCCGGCCACAGGCCGGGAATGAGCAGGACGACGTGGGCGGTGTAGAGGGTGAGGGTCATGGCGCCGGCGCCGAAGGCGACGGCCCACGCCCGGGGACGCCACCGCGCCAGCAGGAGGCAGGCGCCGAGGACAGCAGCGGCGCAGCCCGCGGTGTGCGCGAGGTCGAGCGGCGTGCCCGAGTGCGGCGCCACGACGGACAGCCACCACCAGGAGCCGGTCGGCGTCACCCCGTGCAGCCCCCGGGCCAGCGTGTCGCGCAGCTCGTCCCAGCTCGTCGCGCCGTCGCTGCTGGCCAGGAGGGCGTCCTGCACTCCGGGCTGGGCGGTGAGGGTTCGCGAGATGAGCAGTGCGCCGACCGCAACCGTGGCGCCTGCGAGGGCGACCATCGCTGCCGTCGCCGGGCGTGCGAGGTCCATGCGGCCCAGGGCCATCCCTGCGAGGAGGTAGGCGAGCCAGGGGAGGGCGGGGTAGTAGCCGGTCAGGGTCAGGTCCAGGAGGAAGGGGGCCAGGGAGGCGGCGCTCTCGGCAGTGGGAACGGTGGGCCCGTCGGGGCCGAGCCCGGCGCGGGCGGCGTGGGACAGCACCGGGACCACCACACACCAGAGCGCGGACAGGGCGAGCAGCGGCCGGGCGCCCAGCCCGAGGAACGGCAGGCCGAGGACGAAGAGCACCGCGTAGTACGTCAGGATCACCGCGACCGGGGTGTCCAGCTGGCCGAGGAACAGGCCGAGCAGCCCGATCAGCATCGCCCGGGTGGTGAGGCCCACGGCGTCCCCGGCACGCTGCACGCCGGCGTGGGGCGAGGAACCGCCCGTCACGAGGGCCATCGAGACACCGGCCAGGAGCGCGAACAGCGCCGACGACCGCCCGCCGGCCAGCGCCTGCGGCCAGGCGAGCGAGCCGTCGACCACCGGCGGCAGGATGTGGGTGGCCATCATGCCCAGCAGGGCCAGCGCCCGGGCCACGTCGACACCCACGAGGCGCGCGCGCCCGCCTCGCGCGGTGGAGGCGGGCCGCGGCACCGTCAGCTCCAGCCGAGGGCGCGCAGGAACGCGGCCGTGGCCGCCGCGAGCACCACGACGAGCAGGAAGGGCGCCCGGAGCGCGAGGGCGACACAGGCCACGGCGACCGCGACGAGGCGGGCGTCGACCACCAGCGACCCGGAGGGGTCCGTGAGGGTCTGCACCGCGACCAGGGCGGAGAGGAGCGCGATGGGGAGCGCAGAGGTCACCCGGCTCGTGCGAGGCCCCTCGAGCCACCGGGCGGGCACCACGTAGCCGAGGAGCTTCAGGCCGAACGCGAGGGCGCTGGCCACCAGGACGGCGGTCCACAGGGTCACCGGTCCGACCCCTCGCGCTCGTCCGCCCAGTGGTGCGGCGGCGGTGGGTCGCGGTGGGCCTCCGGCCACAAGGCGGCCAGGAGGGCGGTCAGGGCCGCCACGAGCACGGGGACACCTGCCGGCGCCCGGGGTGCGACGAGCACCGCGACCAGGGCGGCGAGCCCGGCGATCGCGAACGCGTCACGCGACTTGAGCCGGGGCCACAGGAGACCGCAGAAGGCGGCTGCTGCGGCGGCGTCGAGCCCGTAGGTCCGCGGGTCGCCCATGGCGTCGCCGATGACCGCGCCGACCAGTGTCATGAGGTTCCACAGCACGAAGACGGCGAGACCCGTGGCCCAGAACCCGAGCCGGCCGGCGCGCTCCTCGGGCTGCGCGACGCCGACCGCGGTGGACTCGTCGATCGTCAGGTGGGCCGCCAGCGCCCGCCTCAGGCCGCTCACGCGCAGCATCTTGGACACCTGCAGGCCGTAGAGGCCGTTGCGCAGGCCGAGCAGCGTGGACGTGGCGATGGCCGCCGGGGCGCCGCTCACGCCCCCCGCGACCAGGCCGACGAAGGCGAACTGCGACCCGCCGGAGAACAGCAGCAGGGAGAGGGCCTGCGTCTGCAGGACGCTCAGCCCCGCGGCCACGGACAGTGCGCCGAAGCTCACCCCGTAGGCGCCGGTGGCGACGCCCACCGACAGCGACTGCCGCACGACCTGCCGGCGCCGCGCCGGTGCGAGCGCGGTCATGCTCCGGGGGGCTGTGCCGTTCCCGGGGCCGCCGCCCGGTCCGTGGTGGCCGGCTCGTCGAGCGGTCCTCCGATGGCCGCCACGAGGCGCACCTCCCGCGCCGTCGTACCGTCGGGGGAGACGACGCGGTCCCGCCACGCGCCATCGGGGGCCAGGCCGGCGTGCACGAGGAAGGCGCGCGTCCCCTCGTCGCTCGCGAGCAGCCACGCGTGCAGGGTGTCGGCCCCCGCCCCGCGCAGCGTGTCGACCGCGGCGTTGAGGAGCCTCGACCCGTGCCCCGCGCGGCGCGCCTGTGGGTGCACCCCGATCGCGCTCAGCTCCCCCGTGAGGGGGGAGGCGTCGGGGTCCTGGCTGGGACCCACGGCGGCAAACCCCACCACCTGCTCGCCGGCGCACGCGGCGAGGAGCCGGTAGACCCCCTCGGGGGGCGAGGCGAGGGACGCCCGCCAG
Source organism: Pedococcus sp. (assembly GCF_036554925.1). Taxonomy (NCBI): domain Bacteria; kingdom Bacillati; phylum Actinomycetota; class Actinomycetes; order Micrococcales; family Intrasporangiaceae; genus Pedococcus; species Pedococcus sp. The sequence continues at coordinate 5,876 of NZ_DATBMI010000066.1, read as the reverse complement.
GCCTTCGCGAAGGCCTGGGGCTCGAAGGCCGCCACGACGTCCGCGGGCAGCACCGCGGCATACGCCGAGCGCCACACCTCGGCCTGGACCAGCCCCACCGCCGGGGCGTCGGTCTCACGGGCCACCCGCACGCTCGCGTCGGCCACGGGGCCGGACCGGGCCGTGCCGTCGTCGTGTGGGTGGGCGTGGGAGTGGGCGTGCGGGTTCTCGTGCTCGTGGGCCACGGGCCCATCCTCGCACCCGGCCCGAAGGTGTAACACGGTCGCAGCAGAATTGCCTGATGCTGTAACACGCGGTCATACTGAGGGCATGTACGGCAACGACTTCGGCCCCGAGGCCACGGAGAGCGCCACGGACACGCTGCCCGGCCCGGACGAGCCGCTCAACGCCGCGGAGTCCGGCCTCTTCGACGACCTCATCGAGGCCGAGCAGCGCATCGAGCCCCGCGACGACATGCCGGACGCCTACCGGCAGACGCTCATCCGCCAGATCGCCCAGCACGCGCACTCCGAGATCATCGGCATGCAGCCCGAGGGCAACTGGATCACGCGCGCCCCGAGCCTGCGCCGCAAGGCGATCCTCATGGCCAAGGTCCAGGACGAGGCGGGCCACGGCCTGTACCTCTACAGCGCGGCGGAGACCCTCGGCGTCGACCGTGAGGACCTGCTCGAGCGCCTGCACACGGGCCGGCAGAAGTACTCCTCGATCTTCAACTACCCGACGCTGACGTGGGCCGACTGCGGCGCCATCGGCTGGCTCGTCGACGGCGCGGCGATCATGAACCAGGTGCCGCTGTGCCGCTGCTCCTACGGGCCGTACGCGCGGGCGATGATCCGGGTCTGCAAGGAGGAGTCGTTCCACCAGCGGCAGGGCTTCGAGATCCTCTGGACCCTCATGCGCGGCACCGACGAGCAGAAGGCCATGGCGCAGGACGCCGCCGACCGCTGGTGGTGGCCGGCGCTGATGATGTTCGGCCCCCCGGACACCGGTGCGGCGGCCAAGGCCGGTGGCCACACCGAGCAGTCGATGGCCTGGGGCATCAAGCGCTTCGCCAACGACGACCTGCGCCAGAAGTTCGTCGACATGATGGTCCCGCAGGCCGACAAGCTCGGCATCGTGCTGCCCGACCCCGACCTGCGGTGGAACGCCGAGCGGGGCCACTACGACTTCGGTCCCATCGACTGGGACGAGTTCTGGCGCGTCCTGAAGGGTGACGGCGCCTGCAACGCCGAGCGCATCGCGCACCGGGTCGCGGCCCACGACGAGGGGGCCTGGGTGCGCGAGGCGGCCACCGCGTATGCCGCGAAGCAGGCCGTGAAGGAGAGCGCCGCGTGAGCGAGCAGACCAGTCCGAAGACCTGGCCGCTGTGGGAGGTCTTCGTCCGTGGCAAGCGCGGGCTGTCGCACGTCCACGTCGGCTCCCTGCACGCGCCCGACGCCGTGATGGCGCTGCGCAACGCCCGCGACGTCTACACACGGCGGCAGGAGGGCGTCTCCATCTGGGTGGCCAAGGCCTCCGACATCGCGGCCTCGAGCCCGGACGAGCGCGACGCGTTCTTCGACCCGGCCGCCGACAAGGTCTACCGGCACCCGACCTTCTACGACGTGCCCGACGACGTGGAGTACCTGTGAACACCCCACGACGTTCTCCGCTGTCGTCCGATACCTCGCGGGGACCCCGGACGGTGGATACCAGTGCTCTTGCGGCGCAGTACCTCCAGGGACTCGCCGACGACGCCCTCGTCTACGCCCAGCGGCTCGGCGAGTGGATCTCGCGTGGCCCGCAGATCGAGGAGGACATGGCGCTCGCCAACGTCGGGCTGGACCTGCTCGGCCAGGCGCGCGCCCTGCTGACCCGTGTGGGTGAGCTCGACGGCACCGGTCGCTCCGAGGACGACCTCGCCTACTTCCGCGACGAGCGGCAGTTCCGCAACGTCCACCTGGTGGAGCAGGAGCGCGGCGACTTCGCCCACGAGATGGCCCGCCTGCTCTGGTTCTCCGCCTACCAGCGCGAGCTGTATGCCGCGCTGCGTGCCTCCGCCGACGAGGTCCTGGCGGGCGTCGCGGCCAAGGCACTCAAGGAGGTCACCTACCACCAGGACCACGCCGCGCAGTGGGTGGTCCGCCTCGGCGACGGCACCGAGGAGTCGCACCGGCGGATGCAGGACGCCCTCGTGGCCGTCCAGCCCTACGTCGTCGAGCTCTTCGAGGACGACCCCGCCTCGTCGGCGGCGGCGGAGGCCGGCATCGGGGTGCTGCCCTCGTCCTTGCGGGAGGCCGCGTCCGCCCGGGTGGCAGCGGTCGTCGAGGAGGCCACGCTGGCGCTGCCGGAGCCGTCGCGCTGGCGCTCGCGCGGCGGCCGTGACGGCATCCACTCGCGACCGATGGGCTACCTCCTCGCGGAAATGCAGCACATCGCACGATCGCACCCGGGAGCGACCTGGTGACGGTGGGTCTGATGACGAACTCTCTTGTGGCACAGGCGATCTCGGACATCCCGGATCCGGAGGTGCCGGTCGTCACGATCGAGGACCTCGGCATCCTCCGCCACCTCGAGGTCGACGAGGCGCGCCGGCACGTCGCGGTGACGATCACACCGACGTACTCGGGCTGCCCCGCCATGGAGGCAATCGAGCGCACCATCCGCCACGAGGCCGGCCGTGCCGGCTACACCTGCGACGTGCGCACGCGCCTGAGCCCGGCTTGGACCACCGACTGGATGTCGCAGCGCGGGCGCGAGCGCCTGCGGGAGTTCGGCATCGCGCCTCCCGGCCCGGTGGAGGCGCACGCGGGCGGTGCCGTGGCGCTCACCCTGAGGCGCCGGGTCGTCGCCTGCCCGCAGTGCGGCAGCACCGACACCGAGGAGGTCGCCCGGTTCGGATCCACCGCGTGCAAGGCGCTGCGGCGCTGCCTCGCCTGTCGCGAGCCGTTCGACGAGTTCAAGGCCCTGTGATGACGGAAGACGTGTGATGTCGCTGCTCTCCACCTCGCGCCCGACGCGCCGCCGGGCACAGTTCCACCCGCTCACCGTGGTCGGCGTCGAGCGCCTGACCGACGACGCGGTGGCCATCACGTTCGCCGTCCCCGAGGAGCTGCGTGAGGAGTACCGCTTCACGCCGGGCCAGCACCTCACCCTGCGGGCGACCGTGGGCGGCGAGGACGTGCGGCAGTCGTACTCGATCTGCCTGTCGCGCCGGGCCGCCGAGCACACCCGGACCCTGCGGGTCGCCACCGCTCGGGTCCCCGGGGGCCGGATGTCCAACTGGCTCAACGACCACGTCTCCGTGGGCGACGTGCTCGACGTCATGTCCCCCCTCGGCTCGTTCACGTGCCCGGCCCAGCCCGACGGCGCACGACACCACCTCGCGATCGCCGCCGGCAGCGGCATCACCCCGGTGCTGTCGATCATCACCAGCGTCCTGGAGGAGGAGCCCCGCTCGCGGGTCACGCTGCTCTACGGCAACCGGCGCACGTCGTCGGTGATGTTCCTGGAGGAGCTCGCCGACCTGAAGAACCGCTACCCCGAGCGTCTCCAGCTCGTCCACGTGCTCTCCCGCGAGCCGCAGGACGTCGAGCTGTTCACCGGCCGCCTCGACGCCGAGCGCGTCGAGCGGATCCTGGCCGCCCTCGCGCCGGTCCAGACCGTCGACGAGTGGTACCTCTGCGGTCCCCACGGGATGGTCACCGGCGCCCAGGAGCTGCTGGAGCGGGCGGGTGTCGACAGCCACCACGTGCACCACGAGGTGTTCCACGTCGCGGAGCAGGAGAGCCCCCGCGAGCGCGTCGTCGTCGAGGAGGGCGCCCCGCCCGCGGCCGTGGTGACGGTCAGCCTCGACGGTCGCAGCACTCGGATCGAGATGCCGACCAGGGACGAGACGATCCTCGACGCGACGCTGCGGGTGCGCCCCGACGCGCCCTACTCGTGCACGGGCGGCGTCTGCGGCACCTGCCGGGCCCGGCTCGTCTCGGGGGAGGTGCGGATGGACCGCAACTACGCCCTCGAGCCGGAGGAGGTGGCGGCCGGCGTCGTGCTGGCGTGCCAGAGCCACCCCGTGACCGACGAGGTCGCCCTCGACTACGACGCCTGAGGCGAGGAGCCGCCGCGCCGCCCACGACCTGGGCGACTAGCGCTGCGGCATCCACCGCGGGTTGCGGCCCGACCGAGCGAGAACCCGGTCGAACACCGGGGCTTCGTCGTCGAGCGCCACGGCCGGGCCGAACATGCCGGGGGTCCCGGCGGGGTCGAACCCGGAGACGAACCCGAGCAGGGTGCGCGCGGTGGGCTCGTCGCACGTGTAGTCCTGGCCGGTCGCGCGCGCGAGGTCCCAGCCGTGGAGGGTCAGCTCGTCGAGGCCGACCACCCCAGCGACCTTCCCGGGGAGGTCGACGCCACCCACGCGGGTCATTCCCTCCCAGGCCGTCTGCGGAGACCACGCGGTGACGAGGGCCGGGAGGCGCTCGGCGAGCCTCTCCCGCCAGTCGGCCTCGGCATCCGGCCACCCCGCGGACCCCGGATCGGTGTCGGTCAGCGGCCCGAAGTCCTTCTCGGCGGCGGCGCGGAAGGCCGCGCTCAGCCCGACGACGTGGCCCAGCAGCTGCCGCACGCTCCTGCCCTCGCACGGCGTGGGGCCATCGAGCTGGTCGTCGGTGACCCGGGCGATGAGCCGCCCGATGCGGTCCGCGGAGGGGGCGAGGTCGATCGATCCGGGGCTCGTCGACATCGTGGTGCTCACGACCGCTCGTAGGTGGCGATGTCGAAGCCCTCGCGGTGGTCGCGGCTGACCTCGCGCCAGTCCTCGGTGACCCACTCCGGGAACCACGTGTCGCCCTCGGGGGAGTCGGGGATCTCGGAGAGGACCATCCGCTGGGCGAACGGCATGGCCTCGGCGTAGACCTCCCCGCCCCCGACGATGAAGACCTCGTCGCCGGGCCCTGCCAGCGACAGGGCCTCGGGGAGCGAGTGCGCCGTCTCGACGTCGGGGTGGGACCACTGCGGCTGCCGGGTGATCACGATGGTGCGCCGCCCCGGCAGGACCCGGCCGATGGACTCGAACGTCTTGCGGCCCATGACCAGGGCGTGCCCCATGGTCGTGTGCTTGAAGTGCCTCAGGTCCTCGGGCAGGTGCCACGGCATGTCGCCGTCCCTGCCGATGACGCGGTTGCGGCCGAGCGCGGCAAGGAGCGTGATCCGGGTCATGGCCCGAGTATGCCGCGTGCGCCCTGCGTGCCGCCCGCTGTCAGACCGCGATGGGCGCCTTGATCGACGGGTGGGCCTGGTACCCCACGAGCTCGAAGTCCTCGAGGTCGAACTCGTCGATGCCCTTGTCGGGAGCGATCCGCATGGACGGCAGCGGGAACGGCTCCCGAGTCAGCTGCTCGCGCGCCTGGTCGACGTGGTTGGAGTAGAGGTGGGCGTCGCCGAGGGTGTGGACGAAGTCTCCGGGCTCGAGGTCGCAGACCTGGGCCACCATCATCGTGAGCAGGGCGTACGACGCGATGTTGAACGGCACGCCGAGGAAGATGTCGGCGGAGCGCTGGTAGAGCTGGCAGGAGAGCCTGGCCCGCTGCCCGTCACGAGCGGGGGTCACGTAGAACTGGAACATCGTGTGGCACGGCGGCAGCGCCATGGAGTCCACGTCGGCGACGTTCCAGGCGCTGACGATGTGGCGGCGCGAGTCGGGGTTGGTCCGGATCGACTCGATGACCTTGGCGATCTGGTCGACGTGGCGACCGTCCGGCGTCGGCCAGGAGCGCCACTGGTAGCCGTAGACGGGCCCGAGGTCGCCGTTCTCGTCGGCCCACTCGTCCCAGATGGTGATGCCGCGCTCCTGGAGCCACTTCACGTTGGTGTCGCCCCGCAGGAACCACAGCAGCTCG